>CACYCD010000169.1 GCA_902772755.1 uncultured Ruminococcus sp. | reverse complement strand
CAGGAGAAGCTCCTCTCAGATGCAGTTGTTGATATTGAAAAGATAAACAACAGCGGTGACTACCTCGGAGTATTCACAGATGTTGACAACACACGCAAGGACGAGGCTAACAAAAAGGCTGTTTACTACTCTGTCTACGACAGCAGTAACGGCACATGGAGCAAGCCCGTAATGCTTGAAAATGACGGTACATTTGACGACAAGCCCGTTATCACGGATCTGGGCAGCAGAGGACTGTTCATCACATGGAACACCGCTTCAAAGGCTCTCTCTGATGATATGGACAAGACAGAGATACTCAACTCTATTGATATCCACGGTGCGTTCTTCAGCAAGTCCGACAAGAGCTTTACAAGCAAGAACGGCAAGATCGACATCATCAATATCACAAATGACGGTGAAGAGGTTCTTACCTCCGATATCGACTGTGCAGTGGCAGTAAATGATGCTTCAATGATCGTTTACTACACAAAGAACAAGTACAGCATTTCCAACGAAACCGAGGGTGAGGCAGTTGGTGACGTTGTTTATCCCGAAAGATCCTACAGGGTATACCGTGAGTATAACTTCTCAGGTGAAACAGGCACAGCAGGTGCGTTTGTTGATAAGTATGATGACCTCAAGGATAAGTCAATTGCAGAGAATATCAAGAAATCCGTAAACGACTATGAGGCATACAATGTCGATTATTACGGACAGGTATTTATGGACACCGTTCCCGATATCTACATTGAAGAAAAAATGGACGAGGACGGAATCTACTGGGCAGAACAGCCCACGATCTACGCAGGTCACACAGTTACCTCAGAGGTCACAAAGAACACCGATGAAGCTGCAACCGGCATTGAAGAAACAACCTCTATCAAGGGTTCGACAGTACCTGCAAAGACAGCACCCGTAATTGTTGACTATGACACCATCAACTACAATGACTTGGCTATCTTCGCCTATACCGTTGATTATGACAACGATATGGAAACAGTCAATGACCGTGACGTATACTTCCAGCTCTATGACTTCAAGACAGGAAAAATGACTCACCCCGTTATCGTGACCAGCGACAACAAGCAGGACGGCAACGTTAAGCTGTCAAGACAGTTATACACTGACTTAGAGGGCAAAGCTCAGGAAGCAACACAGCTTTCATGGCTCTCTGACGGCGATATCCTGACGCTCAATATCTCAAATGTTATCAAGAACATCGGAGAACCCAAGACAGCCGAAGTCAACGGCAGAAACGTTGAATACTATATCATCGAAAAGACAGAAGAAGCAGGATATATTCCTCCGGAAACCATTGCCTCCTATAAGACAGACGAGACAGAGATCGAAACAGAAGACGATGCTGTTGAAGCTGAGGCAGAGGATAGCGGCAAGAGGTCAGGTGTGAACGGATTTGATATCTATTCCACTGACGGATATGACTACTATGTATGGACACACACCACCGCAGAGGTCAAGAAGGGTATTGATGTAAACAGCAGTGAAGCTGCCGATCCCAAGAACCAGTTTGTGGAATCTCAGATCTATGTTGTCGGCTATGACCACAGCAATGATATCAAAACCGAGGCAGTTCAGGTAACATCTGAGGAAGGTGCAAACTACACAGATGTTGACTTTGCCGTAAACAATGACGGCACTCTCAAGGCTCTTGCTGTCAAGGCAGGATCTCACCTTGTTGACGTTGACGAGTACAACAAGACTATCGAAGCAAACAACAAGACTCTTCCCAAGGAAGAACAGCAGGAGAAGCTCACAGCTGACAACTTCACACCCTTTAACGAGATCAACAAGGAGAAAGAGCTTGTTGCACTTGATATCAAGCCTGTTTCCGTTGTAAAGATCTACAAGGCTGACGATATCCTCAAGGATGCAGTTGCAGGACAGGAAAACGGATTTGAGATCCCGCTCCTCAATGACGGTCTTGACACTGTTGAAGGTATCACAGTGACAGCTGTTGATGAAAAGGGCAACGGTGTATTTGAAAAATACAACAAGACTCAGGTCAAGAACGAGGACGGCGATGTTTCCGAAACCATCGAAAGAACAACAACAGACACAGTTTCACTTGACGGACTTATTGGCGGAACAAAGACAATGCTCAAAGCTGTCATCACTCCCGACAAGTTTGCCGACTCCGCAACGGTCAAGATCACTGTTAAGGACAGCAACGGCGAGGTTATCGACACCAAGACAGTAAAGAAATTCTTCACCGATGAGCTTAGCTTTAGTGAGGTGGCTGTTGAAAAGACACCGCAGAGAGATGTATTTGACATTACATTTGACGCAGCTAACTCCGGCACCAAGTTCTCACCCGAAAAGACCTTAGAGATCGGCGTGACTGACGGCAACGGAAAGGATCACAAGATCACCGATACTAATCTCAGAGAGCTTGCACTCGGCGATACAGACACCATTACCCTGCGTTCTGTCAAGGCTGACTCCAAGTACTTCACAGAGGCTACCGATGAGGACGGCAACCTTGTTGAAACAGGAACATTCTATGTGACTGACGGCACTTCAAGGTCAACAGGCACGGTAGAGCGTACTGCAACTGCCGACCAAGTGAAGGCTATGAAGGCTGTAAAGACCTTTAACTTCAACAGGTCAAAGACTGTATCTGCCGAAAAGGGCGACAAGGTTTCACTGACAGGTATTATAAACAATCAGTATGCAGAGGATATTGCAGGCGTAAGAACTGTAACCGAGTCCTCCGACCCCGAGGTGTTCAGATTTAACGGAGAATCGGGCTATGCCGAGGGCGTAGGAACAGCAAAGCTCACAACCTATGTTCTTCCTGAAAACAATAAGTCAGTAGTAAGCTTCACAGGCACAGAGGGCGACAGCGTTGTTATGGCAGAAACTGTAGACAACTTTGCAGATGTTCCCACAAGCCTTATTAAGACATTCACAAGCACTGTTGAGGTCAAGGAACCCACGGAAGAACCCGATAAGCCCGTTGTTACCAAGGACTATGTTGTAAAGAACGGCGTGACCTACAAGATCAGTGGTAAGTCGGCAGTTGTTTCCAAGTCTGACAAGAAAGCCACTAAGGTGACAATACCCAATACTGTAAAGATCAACGGCAAGTCCTACAAGGTTACAAAGATCAACAAGAATGCTTTCAAGAACTCAAAGAAGCTCACAAGCGTTAAGATAGGTGCAAATGTTACCTCTATCGGCAACTACGCATTCTACGGCTGCAAGAAGCTCACCACGGCAACTCTCGGCAGCAAGGTAAAGACGATCGGCACAGGTGCTTTCCAAAACTGCACAGCATTAAAGAAGGTAGCGGTTCCCAAGTCAGTTACTAAGATCGGTGCCAAGGCATTTAACGGCTGTAAGAAGCTTTCGACACTTACTATCGGAAGCAAGGTAAAGACTATCGGCAAGAGTGCTTTTGCAAAATGTACCAAGCTGAAGAAGGTCACAATACCCAAGTCGGTAACAACCATAGGTGCAAACGCCTTCTATAAGGACTCTGCACTAAAGACAGTTGTATTCAAGTCAACCAAGGTTCCCACAATCGGCAAAAATGCTTTCAAGGGAATTGCCAAGAAAGCAGTGTTCAAGGTTCCGGCAAAGGCAAAGAAAAAATTTGCCAAGAAGCTGACTGCCAAAGTCGGCGTTACCAAGAAGATGACTGTATAATAATTTGCCTGACGGCAGAAAGGAACATATACTATGGACGACAAAAAAAGAGAGACAGCAACCTCTCAGGCAAAAGAGCTTAACCTTGACGACCTCGAGAACGTCTCCGGCGGAGCAGAGGACCCGGTTATCACTCCTACAAATCCTATCGATCCTGATATGCAGGATAGAGCATAATCTTCCATAATTACCGCAGGGGGGCTGACTCAAAGCAATGCTTGAGTCAGCCCCCCGAATTTTACTGCCCGTTTGTCAAAATCTATTGTAATATATTGATTTCTGTGATAGAATATTATTAGTGTAAAACAAATATTATTGCAAATGGGGTTGATGAATTGGAAGATAATTCGATTTTCAGAAAAAGCAGTATAGAACGTCTGTCATCTCCCGAACAAATAGATGAGTATGTCAAGGTCATCTCTCCTCCTATGAGAATGGCTGTAATAGCATTTGTTCTTCTGATAGCGGGACTGCTTGTATGGGCGTTGTTCTATGAGATAGATACAGTGATAACTTGCGATGGATTTGTGACAGACGGCGTGCTGACGGTCAGTGTTCCTGCATCTGAGGTAAAAAAGTTAGATGATGATACCGTTATGATAGTAAACAATGAACGTACCACCCTTACCTCTGTGGTCAAGAGAAACGGCAGATACATTATTCACGCAGACGTTCAGGGAGCGGAAAACGGCTTGCAGGACGTACATATCATCATAGAGTCGATCACGCCCATTGAACTGATCTTGTCTTAGATAGGTATATAAAATGAAACTGTTTAAAAATAATAACAGCGTAAAAGTACCGCTGATAATGCAGCTTGAAAGCTTAGAGTGCGGTGCCGCCTGTCTTTCCATGATATTGGCTTATTACGGAAAGTGGGTACCGATTGAGCAGGTGCGTGACGACTGCGGAGTATCCCGTGACGGAGTAAACGCCAAGCGTATCCTGCTTGCTGCAAAAAATTACGGAATGAAGGTGTCAGCCTTCCGCTATGAACCCGAGGATCTGCGATCAAACGGAAGCTTTCCATGTATAATCCACTGGAATTTTAACCATTTTGTTGTGTTGGACGGCTTCAAGGGGGAGAGGGCGGTCATCAACGACCCTGCCAACGGTGTTTTGCAGATATCAATGGAGGAGTTCAGCAGGTCGTTTACGGGTGTCTGCCTGTTTATGGAGCCGGCGGAGGGCTTTGAATCGGGCGGAAACCGCAGAAAGTACTACAGCAACATCTTCAAACGTCTGAGCAGTTCAAGGGGATTGGTTGGTTATGCCGTAACTCTTTCACTGCTGACCTCGTTTTTCGTGATGATAAATCCCGTGTTTTCAAAAATATTTATAGACAGGCTTCTCACGGGACAAAGCTCACACTGGCTGTACAGCTTTATTATGTTTATGCTGATCTCCGCATTTCTTCAGATAAGTGTCGGCTTGATAGAAGCCGTGTTCTACCTGAAGGCGGAGGGCAAGTTAGCTGTGGAGGCAAACGCAAAGTATGTGTGGCATATACTGCGTCTGCCGATCTCGTTTTTTTCTCAGCGGTCTGTGGGAGATATCGCCAACCGCAAGGATTACAACGAGAAAATTGTTTTTACTCTTATAAACACTGTCGCACCTATGATCATCAGCTTTCTGCTTATGATCATTTACATAATCGTTATGATAAGATCCAACCCGGTTTTGGCTCTTATCGGCATAAGCGGTCTGTCGATAGATATTTTTTTGACGCATCATATTTCCGCAAAAAAAGCGAACATTGAGAAGGTCAAGCTCCGTGACACCGCCAAGCTGATCTCAACCACGGTGTCGGGCATTGAAATGATAGAGACCATCAAAGCCGGTGGTGCAGAGAACGGATTTTTTGAGAAATGGTCGGGCTGTCAGGCATCTATCAATACGCAGAACGTCAAGTCACTGAAAATACAGAAGTATCTGATCTTTATTCCGGAGCTGATAAAAGCCTTAACGGATTTGGGGATCCTTGCATACGGACTTAACCTTATCATAGAGGGACGGTTCACCGTTGGTATTTTGTTTGCTTTTCAGGGGTTGTTTGCAGGTTTTTCAAAGCCTATTTCCGATATTATCAAATCGGGCGATTCCCTGCGTGAAATGCAGGTCAATATGGAGCGTGTGGACGATGTTATGGTATACAGCGTCGATGTAAGCTCCTACAGCCGAAAAAAAGCCGATGATGACTACAGCAAGCTCAACGGAAAAATTGAGCTTAAAAACGTTACCTTCGGCTATTCAAAATACACAGCCCCGCTGCTGAGGGACTTCTCGCTGACAATTGAACCGGGCAAAAGAATAGCTCTGATAGGTGCATCGGGCTGCGGAAAGTCAACCGTTGCAAACCTTATGCTTGGCTTGTACCGCCCGTGGAGCGGTGAGATCCTCTATGATGACAAGCCGATCGAACAGATAGACAGAAGCGTCTTTACCGGCTCGATAACCTCGGTAGACCAGGAGATCATCCTGTTTGAGGACACCATAGCCAATAATATTAAGATGTGGGACAGTACAATAGAGGATTTTGAGATGATACTTGCTGCCCGTGATGCCTGTATTCACGAGGATATTTTGCAGCGTCAGGGTGGCTATCACTATGTAATTGCGGAGAATGGCAAGGATTTTTCAGGCGGACAACGTCAGCGTCTTGAGATCGCCAGAGCACTTGCTCAGGATCCGACCATCATAATTTTGGACGAAGCTACATCGGCACTTGATGCAAAAACCGAGTCTGATGTCATCAAAGCAGTGTGTGACAGAGGAGTCACCATGGTAATCATAGCTCACAGGCTGTCCACCGTGCGTGACTGTGATGAGATAATCGTGCTTGATGACGGCAGGATAGTTGAGCGTGGCACTCATGAAGAGCTGATAAAAAAGCAGGGGAATTATGTGAAGCTCATTACCGCAGAATAGAGGTGATATTGTTGGGTTGGTTTGATGAACAGATCCGCACCAGAATAAACAACGATGAAGAGATTTTTTCAGATTCCTTTGTAAGCATGATAAATATGCTTGAAGGCAGAGAGGCTACCGGCTTATTCTATAACTACGACAAAAGACAGACTGAAAAATCAATAGGGGAGATACTGAATTATTTTCATATCCCACCAAAGGAAGTCCCCGATAATATAAAGAATATTGAAGAAATATTGGAGTTTCTCCTTCGTCCGGCAGGAATAATGAGCAGGCGTGTAAAGCTTACTGAGGGTTGGTACAGAGATGCCGCCGGTGCAATGTTGGGTGTTACCCAAGAGGGGCAGACGGTTGCCCTGATACCGCTCAGGTCAAACTGCTATGCCTACAAGGACCCCAAAACCGACAAGCTCATAAAAATCAACGCAAAGAATGAAAAGAACATAAGAACCAACGCAGTATGTTTTTACAAACCGCTGCCGCCAAATGCGGTGACAGAGATGAGCATAGTAAAATACATATTCAGCCTGCTCAGGTTCTCCGACTATCTG
>CACYCD010000168.1 GCA_902772755.1 uncultured Ruminococcus sp. | reverse complement strand
TTTTTCTCAATTTTATAGATATTCTTTGGATATGTTACCTTTTTCAGCTTTGAGCATTTATAGAAGGCATCTTCACAGATAAGGAGCTTGGGATTTTTCAACTCTATGCTCTTTATGGGAAGTCTTAAAAATGCCATTCTGCCTATCTTGATCACACTTTTTGGGATAGCTATTTTTGTTATCTTCTCACAGCTTGCAAAAGCATCATCGTCTATTGTTTTGATACCGTTCGGGAGCTTTATCTGTGCAAGGCTTGAACAGTTGCTGAATGTCGAAGCATTGATAGCTTTGAGTCCGGACGGCAGATTTATTTTTTGGAGTGAAGTGCAGTTCGCAAACGCACCCGATCCGATAACGGTTGTTTTTTTCGGGATAGTGATGGTTTTCAGCTTTTGACAGCCGGCAAACGCATCGGGGTTTATCACCGTTACTCCCGAATGGAGCTTGACGGTTTTCAGCTTTTTGCAGGAAAACAACAGACTCGTGCTGACCTTCTTTATGCTCTTGGGCAGGGTAAATTTGGTAAGACTGTCACAATACGAGAACACGCCTTCTCCCATAGTGCGAAGGCTGTCGGGCAAAGCAAAGTTTTCAAGAGATTCGCAGTACTGAAACGCATACTTAGCTATGGTTTTCAAATTCTTCGGAAAATTGACCTTTTTAAGTGCATAGCAATAGTTGAAGGCTCGGTTGCCTATTACGCTTACGGAATCGGGCAGGACGACCTCCGTCATTTTGTCCTGACGGTAAAACGCTCCTGCACAGAGCTGTGTTGTACCCTCCCTCACCTCTGCGACAGAGGGGGCTTCTCCCTTGTACTTATACAGGCTGTTTCCGATATACACTGCACCGTCGCTCATCTCGTCGTACCATGCGGTATGTGTGAGAATATCCTCACCGATAAGAGTATCGTCACCGCTCACGCTGAAATCACTGAGCTTTTCGCAGTATTCAAACGCACCCTTGCCGACCTTTTTTACAGTGTCGGGAACAGTGACAGAGGTAAGACCGCTGAACTGAAAAGCATACATACCTATTTCCTCCAGACCGTCCTGCAGCTCTATCTGTTCGAGTTTTTTGCAGTTTCCAAAAGCCAGATATCCGATTTTTTTGAGCTTGGGTGTTAAGCTCACCGTTTTCAGTTCTGTACATTCATCGAAAGCAGCGTCCGTCAGCTCTGTCACCGTATCGGGAAGAGTTACAGCCGTTACCGTCCTGTTTCCGCTGAAAGCGTTTTCCACGGTCACTACTTTCTTTCCGTCGATCGTGTTGGGAACACTCACCTCGGCTTCTGTTCCGCTGTACCTCGTGATCACAGCATTGCCGTCCTTGTTGAGGTGATAGCTGTAATCTCCGCTCTTGATCTGCTCTTCTTCATAGCCCCTGATATAAGCCGAAGCCACAAGAGGGACTGCCGAAGCAAGCATTGTCGCCGCCAAAGCGACCGATAAGATTTTTCTGCAGGTTTTCATAAAACCAACCTCCTTACAAATATATTTGGGATTTACCCCTTTCACTACAAAAGACAAGTCAGACTGCGTTTTGGTTTTATATTTTTCAAAAATTTATTATATCTGTATGATTGCACAAAAAATTCTTGGATTTTGTGCAAAAATATGAGGCTCAGGACAGACTGAGCCTCTTGTTATTATATAGTGTAATCATTCTGCTGCAGATCGCTGAGATCATACGGTGTCTGCTGATAGACAAAGTAGTTCAGCCAGTTCGCAAATATCAAAAACGCAGTGCTTCTCCACTTTTTGTCGGGAGTTTTGGTAACATCGTCCTTGGGGTAATAGCTATAGGGTATCTTGGGGTTCATTCCCTTTTCAAGATCACGCCTGTACTCAAAATCAAGGGTCATACGGTCGTACTCACAGTGTCCGAAGATAAAAAAGTTTCGGCACGTCTTATCCGACACAATAGCTATACCTGCCTTGTCGCTCTCGGAAAGCACATTCAGCCGTTTGTCAGCCCGTATCTGCTCCGCAATACACTCGGTATAGCGTGAGTGGGGCATCATAAACACATCGTCAAGCCCTCTGAGCAGGGGGTGCAGGGTCTCGCTTATCCTGTGGCGGAATACTCCGCTTATCTTTTCGGGCAGGTCACGCTTATCTATCCCGAAGTGGTGGTACATTCCTGCCTGAGCACCCCAGCAGATGTGCATAGTTGACCAGACGTTCCGC
>CACYCD010000167.1 GCA_902772755.1 uncultured Ruminococcus sp. | reverse complement strand
TGATGCCGGCTTAAAGGGTATGATAGGCAAGGGTGCAAGAAACAAGGAAGTAGTTGATGCGATCGTCAGAAATCACGCTGTCTACTTTGCCTGCATAGGCGGAGCCGCCGCCCTCATTGCCAAATCAATAAAAAAAGAAGAGGTGCTCTGCTATGATGATCTGGGAACTGAGGCTGTACGCCGTTACACTGTAGAGGATTTTCCCTGCATCGTGGCAATCGACTGTATGGGCAGAGATGCCTACGAAGAGGGCAGACGAAAATTCTGTACGGAACAGGAGGACGCTTAATGCTTTTTGCAAGTACCGTATTTATATTTGCATTTTTGCCGGTGGTGTTGCTGCTCTACTATGTACCGCTTAAGCCGTTCCGCACAGGTCAAAATGTCCTGCTCCTGCTTGCAAGCCTGGTGTTTTATGCCTGGGGTGAGCCAAAATACGTGCTTATTATGATAGGCTCAATACTGGTGAACTATGTTCTCGGTCTGCTGATCGACAAATTCAGAAAGAGCAAGCCGATGTCGGCACTGCTTCTCACGATAACGGCAGTCGCCAATCTGTCAGTTCTGTTTGTGTTCAAATACCTGTCCTTCACTGTTAAAAATATCAATGAGCTTTTCGGTACTTGGATAGATGTACCCGATATCGCACTGCCGATAGGCATCAGCTTCTTTACCTTCCAGGCGATGAGCTATGTCATAGATGTCTACCGCCAAAAGGGAGAGGCTCAGAAAAATCCGATGAATGTCGGTCTTTACATCAGCTTTTTCCCACAGCTGATAGCAGGACCCATCGTTCGCTATGAAACGGTGGCTCATCAGATAAAGTTCCGCAAGGAGAGCTTTGACAGCTTTTCAACAGGCGTTGTCAGATTTATCATAGGTCTTGCAAAAAAAGTCCTGCTTGCCAACACAATGGCAGTTGTTGCGGATATGAGCTTTGATATGCCAAACAAGGAGCTGACCGTTGCAATGGCTTGGCTGGGTGCGGTCGCCTACACATTTCAGATATTCTTTGATTTCAGTGGCTACAGCGATATGGCTATCGGTCTGGGTAAGATGTTCGGCTTTGACTTTTTGGAAAACTTTGATTATCCCTACATTTCAAAATCGGTGTCGGAGTTCTGGAGAAGATGGCATATGTCGCTCGGAACGTGGTTCAGGGATTATGTGTATTTTCCGCTGGGCGGTTCAAGGGTCAAAAGCAAGGCAAGACTGATATTCAACCTCTTTGTTGTGTGGGCTTTGACGGGCATCTGGCACGGTGCAAACTGGACCTTCCTGTGCTGGGGACTGATGTACTTTGTACTGCTCACAATAGAAAAGCTCACGGGCTTTGAAAAAAAGCACCCAAACAGGCTGGTGTTCCTCAAAAGAATATACACCCTGTTCTTTGTTGTTATGGGCTGGGTGCTGTTCAGAGCGGACAGCATAACAGATGCCGTAAGCTATATGGGTACGATGTTCGGCGGCGGAGAGCTTTACAACAGCGACACGGTCTTTTATGCAGTAAACTACGCTCTGTATTTTGTTGTGGCAGTGCTGGTCAGTACGCCGATATTCAAAAACATCTCAAAAAAAGTCAGCGGAACAAACCCTGTAGCAATTGCGGTATCGTCAGTGGGTCTAATCTTACTGCTGCTCGTGTCCGTCAGCTATATAGTCAAGGGTGCTTATAATCCGTTTATCTACTTTAATTTTTGATCTCAGCCGCAGTTTTTCGGAACTGCGGTTTTTTTCAAAGCAACAGAAGGTTGCTTGTCAAGCATAAGAATATATGATAAGATAGAAGCATAGGGAGGTGCGTTTATATGCAAACTAAAGATGTGATCTATGAGCTTCGTACAAAAATGGGATTGTCGCAGGACGCTCTGGCAGAGAAGGTATTTGTCACCCGTCAGGCGGTGTCACGCTGGGAGAACGGAGAAACTGTTCCGAATACAGAAGCCTTGAAGTTGCTTTCAAAGCTGTTCAATGTGTCAATAAATACTCTGCTCGGCTCGCCGAGACAGCTGTTCTGTCAGTGTTGCGGTATGCCGCTGGAGGACGAAATCATCAGCAAGGAAAAGGACGGTTCCTTAAACGACAGCTACTGCAAGTGGTGCTATGCGGACGGCGAATATATGTACAGCGATCTTGACGAGCTTATCGAGGTATGCGTAAAGCATATGGTGAGTGACGAGTTTTCCGAAGAGCAGGCGAGAGCCTATCTTAAACAGTCACTGCCCAAGCTCGACTACTGGAAACGCTATGAGGAGCTGAGCGACAACGGAGAATTTGAGCAGTTCAAAAAACAGCTCATTGATGAGATAAATGCCCTCAATATCGAGGGAATGCCCAAGGTAGAAAAGCTCAATTCGCTTGTCGGAAGCTATGTGAACCTTGCGTATCGACTGCCGAACGGCAAAACGGTAAAATTCCTCGATGACGGCACGACCTATCTCGGCAATCAGCTTGAAT
>CACYCD010000166.1 GCA_902772755.1 uncultured Ruminococcus sp. | reverse complement strand
GTCCTGATAGTTGGCAAGCAGTGAATACTTCTTTGAGCTTTTCATACCTGCTACGCTCACCTTGTCATTATAGGTGACGTTGTAGGATTTTTTGGGCATTCTCCAAGTGCTGTTGCCTCTGCCCTTAATTTTCTTGACGGCGGTATTATCTATCTTGCCGTCGGGAGTGACTATTGCTCCGGTTGCCGTTGCGGTACGGCTTTTGTCGGAATCAAGATACTCTGTCAGGCTTGTTCCGTTGCCGTCTGCGTTGCTGTTGTTGATGAACACGGCAGCCTCGGCAGTTGAACGCATAAAGTACACTGCGAATTTTTCACCGCCAACGGTCACATCATATTTTTTGCCTGTTTCGTATGGCACTTTGGCAGAACTGCTCTTCGGGATATTGACTCCGTTCAAAGTGACAGCCTCGGAATAGGCGTTGCAGATATCTACCTTTTTGGCATTGGCAGAGGACGGGAGGAAGAAGTACTTATCTCCCTTTACGTTCTGCCAGGCGTGCCAGGCTTCGCCTTCCTCGGAGTCGGATACAGCATGTACAAACAGTGCATCATAGAGCTTGAAGCCCGTAGGACGCAGGTTGTTTTCGGCGACCTTGAAGGTTATTTCATTTGTCTTTGCATAGCTTTCGGCGGCTGAGCCGGTAATTCCTTTGATGACAAAATTCTCTGCTTTGACGTGTTCTTCTATCTGTACATATTCCTCATCAAAATAGCGATTGAAATTATAGCCCATTGCGTGTTCGCCTAGGGAGGTCACGCTTTCGGGGACTGTAATGGAGGTCAGCTTCTCACAGCTTGAGAATGCGTCTGTGCCGATGATTTTCAGCGTATCGTTCAGCTCTATTTTTGTGAGAAGCGAACATTCAAAGAAAGCAAAATCTGCGATCGAGACAGTATTATCTCTGACTGTGTACTCACCGGAGAGGGAAGTGTCTGCCTTTATCAGGTGCTTACCGCTGTAGAGTACGCCGTTATCCCAATTTTTAACGTTGCTATAATAGGCGGTGTTTCTTAATATATTTTCACCGATCTTGCTCACGCTGTCGGGAAGTGTAACCTCCTCCAGTGAGGTACAGTCATCAAAGCAATAATCCTTTACTGTTTCAAGTCCCTCGGACAGCTTGACGGTTTTCAGATTTTCACAAGTGCTGAACGCCCCATAGCTCAGACTTTTTACGCTTGACGGAATAGTGATGGATTTCAGAGAGGGACAACCGTAAAAGCAATAATCATTTATTGTTTCAAGTCCCTCGGACAGCTTGACGGTTTTCAGATTTTCACAATAGCCGAATGCATCACGGCCTATCATTTTGACACTTGACGGAATAGTGATAGATTCCAAAGTCGCATTTTCGCAGAAAGCATACTGCGTAATATAGACTGTTCCGCTCTTAACGGTATAATCCTTTTTCGTAAACTCAACGCCCGATATAAGGTGATTGTCGAGATAGAACACACCGTCATCATAGTTGTTAGGGTCATTGCCGAGGGGCGTGCCGGTGAAGGCGGACGGACTGACTTCAATATCAGTATCGGGCAGGTATATCTTTGACAGATTTGAACAATCTTCAAAGGTCATAGTCGGGATATGCCCAATGCTTTCGGGGACAGTAACACTGACTATGCTTTTGTTGCCCTGATAAGCACCGGCATAGATCGAGACGATCTTGTGTCCGTCCAGCTCAGCAGGAATGACTACCTCCGCTTCACTGCCCTTGTAGCTGTATAAAACAGCGTTTCCGTCACCGAGATCAATGTACTCATAATCTCCGCTTGTCTGCTTTTCTCCGTATGCCGAAAACGTGGTGAGCGTACTCATCAGCGTAAACAGAGAAAGCATGATACATAGTGTTTTTTTCATCTTCAAACTCTCCTTTGGTTTTTACTATATAATATAACAGCTGTAATTGCTGTTTGGGTGCAAGAAATTTAAAAAATTTTTTAAAAAATCAGCCCGCATCTGAATGATGCGGACTGCCTGATCAAACTGCATCTGAGGAAAACAGCACCTGAAGCAGAGCATCGGATACTTTTCCGGTTTGGGAAAGTCCGTTTTTCTTTTGGAAAGCTTTTATTGAGCTTTCGGTGGTATCGCCGAAATAGCCTGTCACATTTTCTTTTGCAACATATTTCAGGTCGCAAAGTCTCTGCTGCATAGCCTTGATATAGTCGTTTTGTGCGTTCTTCTTCATTGTGGCTATTGATGAGCTGCTGTACTTCACCTTGTACTTTGACTGAAGCTCGTACTTCTCTGTCGGCTTTGTCGTTTCCGTTTCGGGAACAGTGGTGGTCACGGGTTCGGTGGCTGTGGGCTGAGTTACCTCTGCCTGTGATTGGCTGACAGTCGGCACTTCAACGGGTGTTGTACCGGCAAGGAATTTCTTTATCTTGCCCTCAGCCGTACTTAGGGCTGACTTGTCTACAAAGCCGACCAGCTTCTTGACGTTGTCAACAGCTGTCTGTCCCTGCAATTTTAGATTTGCCAGGGGGAGGGTGATATACCGCTTTGCTTTCAGTGCGGACAGTGAGCCGAGCATAGAGCTTTTTTGCAGGTAGTTCACCGTTTTGTAGTTCAGCACCAGAAAATACGGATCATACTTTGCTATCTGAGTTTTGCTGAGCTTGGGTTCTTTGAGCTTGTCGGAGATCACCTTTGTGTTGCTGTAGTCGAGAATGTTGTTGTACCAGCTTCCCTTTATCACAGATGAAAAGCTTCTTGTACCGCTGAGATAGAGCAGGGAGAGCTTTTTATACTTTGAATTGACCGCCTGCTTATAGATACTCAGCTGATTTACTAAGCTGTTGAAAGCCGACTGAGCTTTTATCTTTCCTCCGTTGCCGTCAAAAACCGCACCTATGCTTGAATAGGTCGTCATAATATCGGACGGGTCGTTGTAGTAGTGCATCTGTATGACATTGATGTTCCTTCCGTCAAGTATACGCAGGGTGGCGTCTGAAAGGTTGTCATCGGCGATCACGGCGTCTACGCCGTTTGTCAGCAGGATATCTACATTCGGGTCAATGGAGCTTCCGCAGGCAGGCAGGGGGTCGAAGCCCTGATGCTCCACCTCGTCGCTTATCACGGCTACACGGTCGGTGTAGCCCAAAAACTTTATGATATCTGCGGCGTTGGTACTCAGCACTGCCACATGCTCGGGTCTTGTTTCAAAGCAAACATTGCCTATTGTTATGGGATAGTTGGGGTCCTTCTCCTCGTCACAGCCTGTCACAAGACAAGCACACATTGAAACCGCAGCACAAAGAGCAACGGCAAGGAATTTTTTTAAAATATTCATCACACACACCTCACAGCAGGGATCTGATAAACTGTTGAGCCGTCCTCGGAGAGCGTGCAGCCCTCAAAGACGCAAATCTTTCGGCTTCAAGATGAAGCTCCTCGGCAGGCATATCAATATTGCAGGCTTTTGCAAGCACGTCAACTATGTGCAGGTATTTTTTCTTGTCGGGGACAAAGTAGCCCACGGAAAGACCGAAGCGGTCAGACAGCGACAGTGTTTCCTGCATATTGTCACGGCGGTTGATGTCACTGCACTCTCTGTCCTCAAAGGTTTCCTTGACCAAATGCCTGCGGTTGCTTGTGGCATAGATGAGGGCATTCGGGGGCAGTGAGGCAACTCCGCCCTCCAGCACGGCTTTCAGGCTGGTATAGCACTCGTCCTGACGCTGGAACGAGAGGTCATCAATAAAGATGATGAACTTCATCGGTATATCCGCCAGCTTGTCCACAAGGAGCGGAAAATCCATAAGTCTTTCCTTCGGCATCTCGACCACACGCAGACCCTGTGAGCGGTATTCGTTCACCACTGCCTTGACGGTGGAGCTTTTGCCAGTACCCATATCGCCGTAAAGCAGGCAGTTGTTTGCCGGTCTGCCGTCAAGGAAGGAACGGGTGTTTTCAAGCACGATATTTCTCTGGGTATCATAATCCACCAAGTCGCTCAGCCTCACGGTGTCGGCGTTCGCTATGGGCTGAATGTCGCCGTCACGCCAGACAAAGGAACGATATCGGGCAAAGATGCCACAGCCGTTTATTCTGTGAAAGCGTAGAAGTCCGTCAAGCGTTCCGTCAAAATTCTTAAATTCCGTAGCAGGCTCACCGCTGTTCCAGTGGGGCAGGGTGGCAAGCACCTGTTCATATTCCTTCGGGAAGCCTGAGATGATGTCCTCAGACGACAGAGAAGCCGCTTGAAGTATTGCGTTGATGTCACGCACCACTGCTTGTTTTTCTTCCTGTGAAAGCCTGTCCGTACTGCCTGCTGCGGCGGCACGGGTAAAATAATTTTCATCAAAGAGCATAGCCTCGGTAAACGCTCTGCTTAGAGAGGACGAACAGCCCCTATCACAGAGCAGGCGATAAAACTCCCCGTAATTATCGAGAAAGCTGTATATGTCCCCGTCAGCCGAACGGAGAAGCCTCAGCATTGCCCTTGGCACACTGCGATTCAGCACACCCCTGTAAGCCGAGAGCGAGCTGAGAAGCATAGCCGTCTTAGTTATCCTGTTCATAGCCGATACCTTTATACAAAATAATATAATATAACATT
>CACYCD010000165.1 GCA_902772755.1 uncultured Ruminococcus sp. | reverse complement strand
GTTTTTTTCTTTATTATATACAAAACCTGAAATTACAAAAAATACGGGCATACTGAAAGAAATCAGTGCTGTATACAAAGCACTTGGAATAGTGTATAAATGACCTACTACCACTACGATTATTCCAAATGCCTTGCATACATCAACAAAGTCCAGTCGTTTTGGTGCTTGATTCAAACTATTTTCCATATTATTCTCCCGATTCTTCCGATTCTTCGGTGGGGTCGGGGGTTATTTCTTGGGTTTTTTCTGCGTCGTGGGGGGCTGTGGCTACTGTTACGACCTTGCTTCCCTCGGTGAGCTTCATCACTATAACACCCTTGCTGATACGGCTGCTTATTCTGATATCGGCGGCATATATCCTTATTACTATTCCGCTGTCGGAAATAACTATCAGGTCATCATCGGTGTTTACGGTCTGTACGGTGGCGACATCACCGTATTTTTGTGTCATATAATTGCGGATACCCTTACCTGCACGGGACTGTAGACGGTAATCTGTGGCAGTGGATATCCTGCCGAAGCCTGTTTCGGAAACGGTGAGTATATTATCTCCGTCATTGGCAATGCTCATACCGACGATCTCGTCATTTTCGGCAAGCTTCATCACCTTGACTCCCCTTGCCATTCTGCCCATTGAGCGGACATCATTCTCGTTGAAGCGGATAGCCATACCTTTTTTGGTGGCTACAAGGATATTGTCGCTGCCGTTGGTCATTCTCACCCAGACAAGCTCATCACCCTCGTTGAGTTCAAGTGCTTTCAATCCGATCTTACGGACATTCTTGTATGCTGAAAGCTCTATCCTCTTGATGATGCCCTGTCTTGTCACCATAATGAGATGCTTGTCCTCTTCTATATTGTCAACCTTTATCATAGAAGAAACTTTTTCGTCCTGCTCTATCGGTATGATGTTTGCTATATTCATACCCTTGCTCTGACGTGAGCCCTCGGGGATCTCGTAGCATTTTATGCGGTAAACTCTGCCCTTGTCGGTGAAGAAAAGTACATAGCTGTGGGAATTGATGACAAACATCTCCTTTGGCACATCTTCTTCACGGCGTGACATACCCGTAACGCCTCTGCCGCCACGGTTCTGTATCTTGTAGGTATCGGCAGGTATACGCTTGACATAGCCAAACTGTGTCAGTGTCAGCACGCACTCCTCATTCGGGATAAGATCCTCTATATCGACCTCGCCCGACACGGTGCAGATCTCGGTTCGGCGTGGGTCTGCGTATTTGTTTCTGATCTCGATCGCTTCATCCTTTACTATTGTAAGCTGTTTTTCCTTGTCTGCGATTATCTCGGTCAGCTCACCTATTCTTTTGTAAAGCTCATTCAGCTCGTTCTCTATTTTTTCTCTTTCAAGGTTTGAGAGCTGTCCCAGACGCATCTGCACGATAGCCTGTGCCTGTATCTCGTCAAGACCGAACTTTTCACATAACCTCTCCTTGGCTGTGGAAACATCACGGCTCTCCCTGATAGTCTTTATGACCTCATCTATATTATCCTGGGCTATTTTCAAGCCCTCTAAGATGTGACATCTTTCCTTGGCTTTTTTCAGCTCAAACTCGGTTCTTCTCACCACTATTTCAACCTGAAAATCGATGTAGTGAGCCAGCATATCCTTGAGTGTGAGTATCTTTGGTTCACCGTCAACTATAGCCAGGTTGATAGCACCGAAGGTGATCTGCAGCTGGGTATTTTTGAAAAGCTGATTAAGGACCACCTGCGGAGAGGCTTCCTTTTTAATGTCAATTTCTATGTGCATTCCGTTTCTGTCGGAATGGTCCTCTATATTTGAAATACCGTCAAGACGTTTATCCTTGACCATATCGGCGATAGTTTCAATAAGTCTTGCCTTGTTGACCTGATAGGGAAGCTCGGATACGATTATCTTGAATCTGCCGTTTTTGCGTTCCTCTATCTCTGTTTTGGCACGGAGGACGATTTTTCCTCTGCCTGTTGCGTAGGCGGCACGAATACCGCTTCTTCCCATAATGATTCCGCCGGTGGGGAAGTCGGGACCCGGCATACACTCCATAAGCTCGGCTGTCTCTGCCTCGGGGTTGTCTATCAGCAGACACATAGCATCTACAACCTCGCTGAGATTGTGTGGCGGTATGTTTGTTGCCATACCTACGGCTATGCCCGATGAACCGTTGACAAGCAGATTAGGAAAACGTGCAGGTAGAACCTTCGGCTCTTCCAGTCGGTCATCGTAGTTGGGCTGAAAATCTACCGTTTCCTTGTCGATCTCGGTGAGCATTTCGGTAGATATCTTGCTCATTCTTGCTTCTGTATATCGGTAGGCGGCAGGCGGGTCGCCGTCAACAGAACCGAAGTTTCCGTGACCGTCAACCAGCATATATCTCATTGAAAAGGTCTGAGCCAGTCGCACCAGTGCATCATAGACGGAGGCGTCACCGTGGGGGTGATAGGATCCCAGCACGGCACCTACGGTATCCGCACACTTGTGATAGGGCTTGTTGGGAAACAGACCTTTTTCGTGCATTGTGTAGAGTATCCTTCTGTGAACAGGTTTGAGTCCGTCACGCACATCGGGCAAAGCTCGGGATACGATAACTGACATTGAATAGTCCAAAAATGACTTTCGCATCTCTCTGTCGATATCGACAATCACGGTTTTTGCCTGTGGCATCGCAATATCCTTGTTTTCATCAGCCATTCCTATCCCTCCTTATACATCAAGATTTTGTACAAATTTTGCATTTGTTTCTATAAACTCACGTCTCGGCTCTACCTTTTCGCCCATAAGCATTGAAAAAGTTTCGTCCGCAAGCTCTGCGTCCTTTAGCTCAACCTTGAGCATCGTGCGTGTTTCAGGGTTCATGGTAGTTTCCCACAGCTGTTCGGGATCCATTTCACCAAGACCCTTGTATCTCTGGATCTCAGTCTTGCCCTCCATACTTGAAAGTATGGCATCTCTCTCGGCGTCTGAAAAAGCATAGTGGTGCTTTTTATTCTTTGTGATCCTAAACAGCGGAGGCTGTGCAATGTAGACATGACCCTCTTCAATGAGAGGTCGCATAAAGCGGAAGAAGAACGTCAGAAGCAGAGTTCTGATGTGAGAGCCGTCAACATCGGCATCTGCCATAATGATGACCTTGTCATATCTCAGCTTTGACAGGTCGAACTCGTCCTTAATTCCCGTACCGAGGGCGAGGATAACGGGGGTGAGCTTGTCGTTGCCGTATACCTTGTCCTCACGCACCTTTTCGACATTGAGCATCTTTCCCCAGAGGGGGAGGATAGCCTGTATCCTTCTGTCCCTGCCCTCTTTTGCCGAACCGCCTGCGGAATCTCCCTCTACGATGTAGATCTCGGTTTCCGAGGGGTCCTTGCTTTGGCAGTCTGCGAGCTTGCCCGGAAGTCTTGCACCGTCAAGTGCAGATTTTCTGCGGACGCTCTCTCTTGCCTTTTGAGCGGCAATTCTGGCAGTAAATGACATAATTGCTTTTTCAAAGATAATTTTGGCAGTTGATGGATTTTCTTCCAAAAATTGTGAAAGCCTATCCTTCAGCAGGCGGTACACCATTCTTCTCATATCGGTGTTGCCGAGCTTTGATTTTGTCTGTCCCTCGAACTCGGCTTCCGTCAGCTTTACGGAGATAACGGCAAACAGACCCTCCTCGTAGTCGCTGTATTTGAGATCCTCGTCCTTGTCCTTGAGCTTTCCGAATTTTCTGCCGTACTCGTTGAGAACCTTTGTCAAGGCTCTTCTGAAGCCCTCCTCATGCGTACCGCCGTCAATGGTATGTATGTTGTTTGCAAACGAACGGATATCGCTGGTGATGGCGTCTGTATACTGCATAGCAATTTCTGCGGACATGGTTTTGTCGGAGTTTTCCGCCGAGAAGTAGATAACGTCCTGATGCAGTGGGGTTATCTCCTTTGTCTTGCTCTTTTTTTCACGAATAAATGTAACAAACGAACGCACACCGCCCTCGTAGCAGTATTCGTTTGATATTATATTCTCACTGTCACGCTTATCGGTGAGGATTATCCTCACACCTGCGTTGAGGAACGCCTGTTCACGCAGACGTTTTTCGAGTATTTCATATCTGAAAACGGTGGTATCTGTAAACATAACGGGGTCGGGCTTAAAGATGACCTCAGTACCCTTTTCTGTACCCTTGCCGATGACCTCAAGGTCGTTGATGATCTTTCCACGCTCGTAACGCTGAAAATAGATATCCTCGCCGTCACAGACCTTGACCTCCAGATATTCCGAGAGGGCGTTTACAACAGACGCACCAACGCCGTGCAGACCGCCGGAGACCTTGTAGCCGCCTCCGCCAAATTTTCCGCCGGCGTGCAGAACGGTAAATACCACAGTGACAGCAGGCAGACCCATCTTTGTATTGATGCCAACGGGAATACCTCGTCCGTTGTCCCTTACTCTGATGATGTCGCCCGGCAGGATATCTACATTGATCTTGGAACAGAAGCCGGCAAGTGCTTCGTCTATGGAGTTATCAACTATCTCATAGACAAGGTGATGCAGTCCCTGTTCACCTGTTGAACCGATGTACATACCGGGACGTGTTCTGACTGCTTCAAGTCCTTCCAGTACCTGTATCTCATCGGCACCGTATTCTTTTTCTACTTTTGCCATTTCGTTTACATTTTCCAAATGTAATTCCTCCGTTTTCAGCCTACCGTCTTTCAGTAATATTCTCTTTCACGTATCTGACAAAAAATGGCTGTAAAAACTGTGCAGCGAAGATGATCACCGCTGTAAGAATAAACATTGGTATCACGGTTTTTACACGAATAACTGTCAGTAAAAATATATTCAACGCTACAGCTGTCACCATGGTGAGGAAATAGAGCAGGAGCTTTCCTCCTGTTTTTCTCACGATAAAGCACTTTTTGCAGTTGTGACAGGTCTGTGTGCTGTTATTTTTTTGTTTTGAAATCTCTTTATGGTCGTATATTGCACCGCAGTGCGGACAAACAGGTTTTTTGAACATAGCTGACTCAGCCCAAAATATCGTCAAGATAACCGCCGGTGCTGTCGTCATCTTCATTGTCAACACCTAAGCCGTGCTTTATGTTAAAGGAAGTGGTTTTTTCATTGAGCAGAGCTGTTGAGATAGTGTCTGTTTCGACCTTCTCAAACTCCTTATTGCCATCAAAAGCTCTGGTAGCCTCGTACTCATCTTCCGTGATTATCTTACGCTTTGACTTTATCCTGTTGAAAGCGTCTCTGTCTATGCCGGGTGTGCCATAGTCGCTGTCCTCGATCGGAGCGATGATCTCGGGCTTTGTGTTGTAACGCTGACGGCGGTTGACAAACTCCCTGTACTTTTTGAGCGGACGAAGGTTCACAAAGAACGGGACAAAGAGGTAGAACAGTATGAAAGGAATAAACACCGTCAAAAATACAAACGGTTCTGTCTCGGCATAGTACACAATGTCTATGATCATTATGATAGCAGCGACCAACACTGTGAGAGCAAGTGCGAGCCAGAGAGTTTTTTTATGACTTACGTTGCTTTTTTTGTTGCAGCGGCTGCACTCGTATTCTCCCTTGTTTTTGTAATAAAAAGCGGTGTGGTAGGATAGCCTTCTGCCACAGTAGGGACATTTAGCGAGTTTCATATAAATCCACCTTTCGATCTGATATTTGCCTTTGTTCTGCCATTCTTTTTTGCAGGGTGACGCTGTTCAGCTGACTGATGTACACCCTTGTTCCATTGCTGTCGGTACAAACTATAAAGCTCTTCGGCAGCTCCATTGAAACATTTATCACCCGTTTGAGGGCTGTCGCATTGCTGAGGTACTGCTTTGTCCATTTTGAGGTAGATGTATTGTCAAGGTCAAAGATACCTATAATGCTGTCTGTTCTTACTACGGTATTTTCACCCAAATGCAGATACATCTTTCTCCTCAACAATACCGTTTTTCACTTCAAATATTTTTCCTTTTTCAAGGCTTGTACTGTCTATATTTTCACAGCAGGTAATAAACACCTGATAGCCGGTGATTTTATTCAGCAGATATTCACGTCTGCCCGTATCAAGCTCCGAAAGCACGTCATCAAACAGCAGTACGGGCTTTTCCTCACGCACCTGAGCGAGGGCAGCCGCCTCTGCAAGCTTCAGCGACAGGACGGCACTTCTCTGCTGACCCTGACTGCCGTAGACCTTGGCACTTGTGCCGTTTATCAGAATACTGATATCATCTCGGTGAGGTCCTATGGTGGTATATCCCATAAAAAGATCCTCGGTGCGTTTTTCCTTTAGCCTGTTTACCATTGCCTTGCGGATATCGGAGATCTTTCCCACATCATTTTTGAAAATTGTGGAAACATACTCTACACTGAGCTGTTCCTTGTTGCCGGAAATACCCGAATGGAAGCCGGCTGCAAGCTCTCTGAGCTTTTTTACATAGAGCATTCTGTGTCGGATCACATATTCCGCAAGCATACTGAGGTGTTCGTCCCAGATATCCAGTGTACCCACGAGCGAATAGTCACGGTTGATCTCTTTAAGCAGGGCATTGCGTTGGTTCAGAACCCTGTTGTACCTAGCATAGTGCATGGCATATTTCAGACGCTGCTGACACAAAGCACCATCAAGGAATTTTCTCCTGAGTCCCGGACCTGCCTTGACAAGCGAGAGATGCTCCGGATAAAAGACCACGCAGGAAAACTGCTCAATAAGCTCTGCACCGCTCTTCTTTTTGACTCCGTTGAGAAAGACTTCTTTTTTTTTGCCCTGATAGATTATTTCTGCGTTCTGCGTTCTTCCGCCGCTGTCAAACTCCAGCCTTATTTTTGAGAACTTTTCTCCAAAGCGTATCATTTCCTTATCGGAAGAACCACGGAATGAATGACCTCCGCAGAACAGCCACATACATTCGAGCAAATTTGTCTTGCCCTGGGCATTTTCTCCATAGATCACATTTGTTCTGTTATTGGGAAATATCTTGTTTTTTTCAAGATTTCTGAAATTTTCAAATTCCAGTGAATTTATCTTCAACGCTGTCTTACCTCAAACTCTTCTTCATCAAATCCAACAACATCGCCTGAGCGGAGCTTTTTTCCACGCATCGTGCAGACCTCTCCGTTTACCGACACATCGCCGTATTGCACAGCGAGCTTTGCCTGACCGCCCGTTTCAACAGCACCGCAGTATTTAAGCAGGTCCTGGAGCTTTATGAACTCTGATTCTATATAAACTATATTTCTCATACTCACGATATCCTCATCGGCACAATAAGATGCAGGAAGTCATCACTTTTTGAGGGTCTGATTATCATGGGCGAAACAGGACCGCTCAGCTCCAGCCTTATCTCATCACAGTCGCAGTTTCTGAGGGCATCGAGCAGATATTTGTTGTTAAAGCCGATCTGCACGTCCTCACCCGAAATAACGGTACTGATCGAATCATTTGCTCTGCCCATCGTTGTCTTGCAGGAAAATGTGATCCTGTCGTCACCAAAGCTGCACACAATGGGGGAGGGGAGCTTTTCATTCGACAAAAGACTGATACGGTCTACAGATGAGGTGATGATATTTGTATTTATCACCAGCTCTGTCTTATATTTCAGGGGAACTGTGGCGTTGTAATCGAGAAATTCTCCTTCAAGCAGACGGGTGATCACATAATATCCGCCTGCCTTGAAAAGTGCATGACGCTGTGCGATGATTATTTCAACGCTTTCTTCATCTGCTGCAGGTAGCTTCAATATCTCGTTCTGGGTTTTTTTGGGTATTACAAACTGATTGTCTGAATCGCTGTCTATTTTTTCCTTGCGGACACCCATTCTAAAGCCGTCGATAGCCACAACGCTGAGATATCCGTTTTTCAACTCAAAGAGTGAGCCTGTGTATATCGGCTTGGACTTATTCTCCGACACTGCATAGATTGTTTTTCTGATCATATCCTTCAAAATTGAGGAGGTGATGTAAAATTTGTCTGTTTCTTCGATCCTCGGCAGATCGGGGTAATCCTCCGACGAGATGCCGACGATCTGGAACGATGCGTTTCCGCAGGTGATGTAGGTGACATTTCTGTTGTCTGTCTCTATAGTGACTATCTCCTCGGGAAGCTTGCGGATTATATCTCCAAACAGCTTTGCGGAGACCACTATTTCTCCCGGCTCTGCTATCGAGGCTTCTATATTTGTGGTTATTCCCATTTCAAGGTCATAGCCTGTTAAATTTATTTCTGAGTTTCTTGTCCTTATCAAAATACCTTCAAGTGAGGGTATGCTGGCTTTTACCGCAACACCTCTTTGAACATTAAAGACAGCATTGCTCAAATCTGTTTTTGAACAGTTGAACTTCATACGGATTTCCTTTCCCTGTCGCTGAACAGCTTTTGGGGGCTGGGGGGGCACTCCTGTTCATTGACGGATATGAAATGATATGATAATGAATTATTTAGTAGTATTAGTAGGGGCTGTGGAAATATGGGAAAAGTCCTGATTGTTCCGCTATTGTGCGGATAATTCGTCCACAGCCTGTATGTTGAAAATTCTGCCGATTGTGGAAAGGTTTTCTTTTTGAAGATTTTTCCACAAGGGTGTTGAAGGCTGTTATGTTAATGTGTGTTAAAATGTTGAAAACTCTGAGGTGTTATCTTCCTCTGATGTTCTTGATTATGTCCTCAACAGATTCCTTTAATTTGGAGTCTGTTTCCATTTTTTCGGTTATCTGCTGGACGTTGTAGACTATCGTACTGTAGTGGCGGTTGCCGAATTCCTTGCCGATGTCCACCATTGAATAGCCGGTGAGATTCCTTACTATATATATAGCGATATGTCTTGCACGGTTGATGTCTGCACGGCGGTTCTTGGTGGAGCGGATCTCCTCGGGAGTGAAGCCGTAGGTGCGTCCAACCTCCTCTATGATCTTTTCCACTGTCATTTCGGGGGGAGAGTCGTTGTTGAGGATATCGCTGATGCTTTCCTTGACGACTGCAAGCGAGGGTTCCTCGTGAGTTAATAGGATCTTTGCCTTGAGCTTCTTTACAACTCCCTCAAGCTGTCTGATGTTGCTCTTGACATTTTTTGCAATGTATACGCAGACATCGTCACTCAGATTTATTCTGAGCAGCTCAGATTTGCGTTTGACAATGGCTATCCTTGTTTCAAGATCCGGTGGCTGGATATCGGCAAGCAGACCCGACTCAAAGCGTGAGCGAAGCCTGTCCTCCAGTGTGCGTATCTCTCTGGGAGGACGGTCGGAGGTGAGGACTATCTGCTTGTTAGCTTCATAAAGGGCGTTGAAGGTGTGGAAGAACTCCTCCTGAGTACGCTCCTTACCGCCGATGAACTGCACGTCGTCCATAAGCAGTACATCTGCATTCCTGTACTTGTTGCGTACCTCGTTGGTCGTATTCTTTTTTATGGACTCGACAAGCTCGTTGGTAAAGTCGTCACCCTTTACATAAACTATTTTGACATTGGGATTGTTTCTTCTGACCTCATTGCTTATGGCATAGAGCAGGTGAGTCTTGCCGAGACCGCTGTTGCCGTAGAGGAACAGCGGATTGTATGCACCTGCGGGATTTTGTGCCACAGCGACAGAAGCGGCATGAGCAAACTTGTTTGACTGACCCACAATAAAGGTGTCAAAGGTGAAGTCATAGCCTGTTTCTGTGGTCTCTACCTGTTCTTTTTCTTTGATGTTGTTCACCTCGTCGGGAACCCTCAGCACTATTTTGAAACGCTTGCCAAAGACTGCTTCAAAGGCATTGTTGATATGTGTCAAATAACATTTGTCAAGGGTACTTTTGTGAAATTCATTGGGAACCATAAGTACAGCCTGTTCCTTGTCAAAATCCAGCTCTACAGGCTCTATGCGTTGAATCCAGGTCTCATAGGCAACTCTTGCAAGATTTTCTTTGAGATAGTCTGAAATAATTTTCCATGCTTCAATAAAAGAATCCATCTTTTCACTTCCTCTTTACAGCTGAGATCACACTCATACATATATAGTCATTATACCAAATCTCAAAGAATAATGCAACATCAAAAACGGCAGTTTTTCTTATAAAGCAAAAATATTTCAAAATTTTAATTATAATAAAGCAAAAAAAGTTTGATTTTGTATTGACGGACTTTTAAAAATATTATATAATGCTATATTGCAAGGTTTAATACGTGTTTCCGAAAGGAGGGTTTTTCATGCTGAGAACATATCAGCCTAAAAAGCTTCATAGAAAAAAAGAGCATGGCTTCAGAAAAAGAATGG
>CACYCD010000164.1 GCA_902772755.1 uncultured Ruminococcus sp. | reverse complement strand
TTATCAGAGATGAAGCACACGCTCACGGATCTCCTGTGTTCTGCCCTGGTTCCAGTACTGAGTACCGATATAACCGCAGGTGCGTCTGGCTACATTCATTGTGTCTTGGTCACGGTTTCCGCAGTTGGGGCACTCCCAGAACAGCTTGCCGTCCTCCTCGACTATCTGAATCTCACCGTCATAACCGCACTTCTGGCAGAAATCCGACTTGGTGTTCAGCTCGGCATACATAATATTGTCATAGATAAACTGAATAACACTGATGACCGCATCGAGGTTATCCTGCATATTCGGCACTTCAACATAGCTGATAGCACCGCCGCTCGACAGCGACTGGAACTGTGCTTCAAATTTCAGCTTTGTGAATGCGTCAATATCCTCGGTAACATGCACATGGTAGCTGTTTGTGATGTAGCCCTTGTCCGTTACACCCTCGATAATGCCGAAACGTTTTTGCAGACATTTTGCAAATTTGTATGTTGTACTCTCTATAGGAGAGCCGTAAATACTGAACTTGATGTTCGTCTCTTTGTACCACCTGTCGCAGGCGGCGTTCATATATCTCATTACATCAAGGGCAAATCCCGTAGCAGAGGGGTCTGTATGGGAATGACCTGTCATATATCTTACACATTCGCACAGACCGGCATAACCCAGTGAAATGGTCGAGTAACCGCCGTAGAGAAGCTTGTCGATCTTCTCACCTTTTTTCAGTCTGGCGATCGCACCGTTCTGCCACAAGATCGGAGCGGCATCGGACAGTGTACCCTTTAATCTCTCGTGACGGCACATAAGAGCCTCATAGCAGAGGTCAAGACGCTCATCAAAGATCTTCCAGAATTTATCCATATCCTTGCCGGAGGAAAGAGCTACATCAACAAGGTTGATCGTAACAACTCCCTGATTGAAGCGACCGTAGAATTTGTAGTTTCCGTTTTCGTCCTTCCACGGATTCAGACAGCTGCGACAGCCCATAACAGGGAAGCAGTTGCCTTCCTTAAGCTCCTTCATCTTCTTTTCGGAGATGTAGTCGGGAACCAGTCTTTTTGCACTGCACTTGGCGGCAAGCTGAGTGAGGTAGAAATACTTGGTACCCTCTCTGATGTTATCTTCTTCAAGCACGTAGATCAGCTTGGGGAATGCAGGAGTTATCCACACTCCTGCTTCATTCTTAACACCCTGATATCTCTGCTTGAGTGTTTCCTCAATTATCAAAGCGAGGTCGTGCTTCTCCCTCTCATCTCTTGCCTCGTTGAGGTAGAGAAAAACCGTAAGAAACGGAGCCTGACCGTTGGTAGTCATAAGTGTTACCACCTGATACTGTATGGTCTGAACACCCTTCTCGATCTCAAGATGGAGGCGATCCTCGACAACCTTGTCGATCTTGCTCTCATCTGTGCCGCCCAACTCGGCAAATTCCTTGATAACTTCTTTCCTGATCTTCTCTCTTGAAACCTGCACAAACGGTGCAAGGTGAGTAAGACTTATGCTCTGACCGCCGTACTGGTTTGATGCGACCTGAGCAATGATCTGTGTTGCGATGTTGCAGGCTGTTGAAAAGCTGTGTGGCTTTTCAATGAGCGTTTCGCTTATAACAGTGCCGTTCTGGAGCATATCCTCCAGATTTACCAGATCACAGTTGTGCATGTGCTGTGCATAGTAGTCGGAGTCGTGGAAGTGGATAATTCCCTCTCTGTGAGCATCTACCACTTCCTTTGGAAGCAGGATTCTGTTAGTCAGATCCCTGCTGACCTCACCTGCCATATAGTCACGATGTACGGAGTTTACAACGGGATTTTTGTTGGAATTTTCCTGCTTGACCTCTTCGTTGTTGCACTCAATAAGGTTCAGGATCTTATCGTCCGTTGTGTTGGACTTTCTGATGAGCGAGCGGTTATAGCGGTATTTTACGTAGTTTCTTGCCACCTCAAAAGCTCCGCTTGCCATTATCTGATTTTCGACCATATCCTGAATTTCCTCAACGGATACGGCACGGTTCATTCTCTCACATTTGAACGCCACAAACTCGGCAGCTTCCTGAATTTTTTCATCAGTCATTTCCATATTTAAGACCGAGGCGTTGGCTTTTTTTATAGCTTGGATAATTTTGTTTATATCAAACTCCACTTCAGAGCCATTACGCTTAATAACCTTCATGTTCTTACCTCCTCGGGACAGCACCGGGCTGTCCTCTTGACAAAATAGATTATATCAGATATAATAGAAAAAAACAAGTTGCAAATACCACATTTTTTGATTTTAGTAACAATATATAGAAATTCACAAGAAAGAGAACCCCAATATATGGACACCCGCATTCCCAAGAACGACATTGATTTTTTAATGAAAAACCTAAATCCACGAATAATCGAGCTTCCCAAGGAAACGATCATAACAAAGGACGATATGAAGTATCACTTGTGCGTGATGTTGGACGGGCTTGTCTATCTCTGTGCAAAGAACAGTGACAGCGAGCGTGCAATCCTCGGCTTTTACCGTGCAAGGGAATACTTCTCAAAAAATATGCTCCTGCCCATAGAAGCCGGAGAGGGTTATTTCTATGTAAAAAACAAGGCTTATGTGGTTTATTTTGACTATCACGAGATAGTCTGCCTGAACGCAGAAAACCGACGCTGGGTAAATTCAATAGTGAACAATGTTTTTGCTATGTCCGAGTGTTCTCTGATAAAGACAAACCTCATCTACCACCACAAAACCCTGCGTCAGAAGCTGGTGTATTTTTTCAAAAACGAGGCGGAAAAGCAGAGAAACAACAGCATCAACATTCCTCTCCCCTTCACCGACCTTGCAGATTTCTTTGCCGTTGACCGCACCGCCCTGATGAAAGAAATCCGCAATATGAAAAACGAAAATCTTATCAGCGGTAAAAATCGTAAGATCACCGTAAACTTCCTGTAAACCTTCTGTAACCTTTCCCGACCAACACAACTTTTATTGTAGCACAAAAAACTCCCCTGCAAATTCCGCAGGGGAAATTTTTATAAATTTTATCAGACAAACTTTAACCTGAATATGCACAGCTTAAAGCTACGCATATTCAGG
>CACYCD010000163.1 GCA_902772755.1 uncultured Ruminococcus sp. | reverse complement strand
CTCTGCCTCAGCAGGAGCAGCAACTGCAACAGCAGCAGCAGCGGATACGCCGAACTCATCTTCAACAGCATGAACGAGATCAGCAAGCTCAAGAACTGTAAGTGTTTTTAATTCTTCGATAATAGCAGTAATTTTTTCACTAGCCATTTTTTCATACCTCCGTATAATAAATAATCAAATTAAGCAAGCAGACTTATTCTGCTTCTGCGGGAGCTTCTTCAGCTTTAGCCGCATTTTCCTTGTCAGCGAGAGCAACCTCTATGCCGCCCTTGTCAACGATAGCCTGAACTCCTCTTGCAAAGGAAGCAATGGGAGCCTGGAATGCACCAAGTACATTTGCGAGAAGAACTTCTCTTGTGGGGAGCTTTGCAAGCTGGTCGATCTTTTCAAGGCTGATGACCTCACCATCGAGAAAACCGCTCTTGATCGCAAACTCTTCGTTTTTCTTTGCATACTGGCTGAGTATCCTTGCAGCACCTGTGTAATCAGTCTCACTTGTAGCAAGAGCTGTTGTGCCTTCAAGCACTTCCTCAAGACCTGCAAGACCTACCTTTTCACAGGCTCTGCCGAGCATAGTGTTCTTTACAACGGTGTACTTAACGTCACAGGCACGAAGCTCTTTTCTGAGCTGAGTGTCATCTGCAACATTGATACCCTTGTAGTTTACAACAATACCGGAAACAGAAGAATTGAGTCTTTCGGCAAGCTCCTCAACGAGAGCTTTTTTAGCCTCTAAAACCTTTTGACTTGGCAAATTTTGTCACCTCCGTATTATTTTTATACGCAGTTCAAAAAGAAAGCCTTTCCCCAAGGCGAGGAAAGGCACACAAAATCACTAATGTAAATTTGCATCTTCCTCGGCAGGCGTGTAATACACTTATGCAAAAGCACCTGCTGTCTTTAGAACAGCGAAATATATTAAACTCTAATGAGCTAATACCAAAAATTTATCAGTTGCCGTACTTATTTGAAGCAACCTTTACGCCGGGTCCCATTGTTGAAGAAACAGCAATGGACTTGACATACTGACCCTTTGCAGCGGCAGGCTTAGCCTTGATGATAGCCTCCATAAGTGTTTCGAGGTTCTCAGCAAGCTTTTCTGTGCCAAAGCTCTTTTTGCCGATGGGACAGTGAATGATATTTGTCTTGTCAAGACGGTACTCTACCTTACCTGCCTTAGACTCCTTGATAGCCTTAGCAATGTCGTTTGTAACAGTACCTGACTTGGGAGAAGGCATAAGACCTCTGGGTCCCAAGATCCTACCAAGACGGCCAACAAGACCCATGCAGTCGGGAGTTGTGATGATAACATCAAAGTCAAGCCAGTTCTCTGACTGGATCTTCTGTGTCATATCCTCTGCACCGACAAAATCGGCACCTGCCTCTTTAGCGAGCTTTTCGTTTTCGCCCTTGCAGATGGCAAGAACTCTTACATTTTTGCCTGTGCCGTTGGGGAGAACGATAGCACCTCTGACCTGCTGATCGGCATGACGGGAGTCAACGCCGAGTCTTACATGAAGCTCAACTGTTTCATCAAACTTAGCCTTAGCTGTTTTGATGCAGAGGTCGAGGGCTTCATTTACATCATATAATTTGGTTTTGTCGATCAGCTTTTTGCTCTCGACATAATTCTTACCGTGTTTCATAAGTTATCCTCCATAATTAGGTGGTAAACGGAAGCTCCTCCCACCCGGAATAATTATTCTGCTACTGTAACGCCCATACTTCTGCAGGTACCCTCGATCATACTCATAGCTGTTTCAAGTGAAGCGGCATTGAGGTCGGGCATCTTCTGCTCTGCAATAGCCTTTATCTGCTCCTTGGTGATCTTACCGACTTTCTTTTTGTTGGGTTCACCTGAACCGCTCTGCAGATTAAGAGCCTTCTTGATAAGAACAGCAGCAGGCGGAGTTTTTGTGATAAAGGTAAAGCTGTGGTCTGCATACACCGTGATGACAACGGGAATGATAAGACCCATATCCTTCTGAGTTCTCTCGTTAAACTGTTTTGTAAATGCTACAATGTTTACACCGTGCTGACCGAGAGCCGGACCAACAGGCGGAGCCGGTGTAGCCTTACCGGCAGGAATCTGAAGCTTGATAAAGCCGATTACCTTTTGTGCCATAATAATTTCCTCCTAATTCGTGGTTAATAGTGGGCTATGCCCTCCCACCGGGGAAAACACCCCTTTGTATAAAACGGAAAAACCGTCAATACATCAATCCTCTTCAAGCAGCTCAGCCTGACTTATCTCAAGCTCAACCGGGGTCTCTCTGCCGAACATCGACACTGTTACCCTTACATAATCCTTGTCAATATCCATCTCTTCGACCGTGCCGACAAAATCCATCAGCGGTCCGTCGATGATCTTTACCTGATCTCCGACCTTGTACGATGCCTCGACAACTCTCTTTTCAACACCCATCCTGTAAACCTCGTCCTCAGTCAAGGGAACGGGCTTGCCGGAGGGTCCTACAAATCCGGTGCAGCCTCTTATGTTGCATACAACATACCAGGTTTCATCGGTGTAGATCATTTTGATGAAAACATAGCCCGGGTAGAGCTTGTTTTCCTTTTCTTTTCCGTCCTCAACTATGATCTCAGTGGGAATCTTCACATCGTGGATCATATCGTGCAGACCTCTGTTTTCAACAGTAGTCTCCAGTGTGGACTTTACCTTGTTTTCATATCCCGAATAGGTATGAACAACATACCATTTAGCGTCCGACATAACTTACACTCTCCTTAGGATACTTACCTTTAAAGCGTTGCTTTAAGTATTGGCTGTTTCCATAACGAGATCAAGCAATGCCCACAAGCCTCTGTCAACGCCGAAAATCACCAGACCGCAGACTATGATAACGGCAACTACGATGCCGAAGTTCTTGGTCGTCTGCTTTACCGGCGGCCAGCTGATCTTTTTGCACTCGCCCACACAGGAACGGAAGTATGAAGAGATTTTTGAAAAGACGCTTTTCTTTTTCTTTGCTGCCTTAGCAGGGGTTTTTCCCTTTGAGGCAGACTTGTCCTTTTCAGCCATTGTTGTCCTCCGTCTTACTTTGTTTCCTTGTGCAGAGTATGCTTCTTGCAGAATCTGCAGTACTTGTTCATCTGAAGTCTGTCAGGATCATTCTTCTTGTTCTTCATGGTGTTGTAATTACGCTGTTTGCACTCTGTGCATGCCATTGTTACTTTTACTCTCATAACGGCACCTCCTGTTATTCCAAAAGAATAAATTAGCCTCCCTCAAAAGGGTACAAAAAATAAGCCCTCTTTTTCGAGGTTCTCCTATTATAGCACAATCCCTCCCTGCTGTCAAGAGGGCTTGTGCAGATTTTTTTTGATTTTTTTACGGCTGCATATCCTTCAAAGT
>CACYCD010000162.1 GCA_902772755.1 uncultured Ruminococcus sp. | reverse complement strand
GCACGGTATTACGGAGAATATGTTTCACGCTTCAATACAGCCGGCGTAGCTTCTGAGTATTACAAGCTGAAACCGCTGTTTGAAGAGCTTTCGGGCTTCAAGGACGCAGATGAATATGCTCAAAAATGCGAGATAAAAATACGTGAGGACAAAGCGGAGAGTTACAGGTTAGCTCTCGGGTTTAAAAATAAAGACAACATTATAAATTTGCAGATAGCCGCAAGCTTGTTTGAACAGCTGGGAGATCACAGCGACAGCGTGCAGATGGCACAGGAATGTCGTGAGCGTGCAGCACAGATAAAAGCCTATCGCAAACAAACACAGAAAAAGCTTATCATAACCATTTGTTCAATAGTCGCAGCTGCGACACTGGTTTTCACCTCGATATTTGTCTACAAAACTATTAGGTACAGTCACGCTGTTTCCTTGCTTGAAAACGGCTCATACGATGAGGCGGCAGCCGAGTTTGAGAAGCTGGGCGACTACAGAGATTCCGCAGACAAAAAAGCTGAGGCGATCCTGACCAAGCTGAAAAATGAGGGCAAGATCATCGGCGGACAAATGCAGGGGATAATTTCCGCAAGCCTGGGCTGTGTGGCAGGAGTAAGACCCGATGGCACTGTGGCGGCGACCGGCAGCAACACTTACGGACAGCTCGAAGTGCGTGACTGGAAAAATATCACCGCTGTTTCGGCAGGCGGAGATGATATTATGGTAGAAACGGGCAATATACTTGAACCCGACACGCAAAAATTTTTCAGAGGGCTGCAGCATACCGTGGGGCTGGCGTCAGACGGAAGGGTCGTTGCCGTGGGAAATAACGAGTTTGGACAGTGCGATGTTTCGGATTGGACGGATATTGCTTCTGTTTCGGCAGGCGGTACTTTCACGGTGGGACTCAGGACAGACGGCACTGTTACCGCAGTGGGCTTGAATGACGGCGGACAGTGCAATGTTTCACATTGGAAGGATATCAAAGCGGTATCGGCAGGTTTTGACTATGCAGTCGGTGTAAGGTCTGACGGAACTGTCATCACGGCAGGAAAGAATCTTTCAAACCGTTGCAATGTCAATGAGTGGACTGATATTGTGGCAGTGTCCGCCGGATCAAGGCACACTCTTGGACTGAGGTCGGACGGCACTGTTGTGGCTGCGGGACCCGACCTTGATATGTGCAAGCTGTCGGAGTGGCACGATATCGTAGCTGTATCTGCAGGAAATGATTTCTCCGTGGGATTGAGATCGGACGGAACAGTCGTGGCTGCCGGCGAAAATAATTTCGGTCAGTGCGAGGTCTCGGACTGGAAGGGTATAGCTGCGATCTCTGCCGGAACCTTCTTTACGGTGGGACTGCGTGCCGACGGGACTGTTGTCGCTACAACGGAAGTGTTCGCTGATTTCACAAAGGAAGTGTCGATAGCAGAGGTTTTTGATTGGAAATTGAAAATCGATAACTGAAAAAACAAAAAGATGTATATTAAGGTTACAAAGTTATTTCCTTCAAAGCAAAAATATGACAAGGATTTTTGTGCAACTCTTACAAACATCTGATATTTAATTAAAAACATTGCCCAAACCCCTTGCTTTTTGCCTGAATGTTTGTTATAATCTGGTTACAGAAATGTTACTCAGACATTTTTAAAACAGAATTAAAACATTTTTGTTTCTCTTTATAAAGGAGGTTTGATACCAATGAACAGAATGAAGAGAATACTGACGCTCCTGTTGTCAGGTGCGGTGCTTTCCACAGCATCGGTCGTCGGCAGCTTCACTGCTTCAGCTTCCGTATCGGGTGCCGGTCTTACGGAGTGGGCATACAGAGCCTACAATGAAGGATGGCAGTACGTTTGGGGCGGTTCATCTGTGGGAGCAGTTGACTGCAGCGGACTTATCTATTCCTATGCAGGCGGTGAAAGAGTTACCGAGGGAATGATTGCGGCAGCTTCACAGTCAGGCTCAATGAGCTCACTTCCGAGGATCCACGGCTTAGGTCTTTATCAGTACGGTCATGTCGGCGTTTATGTCGGCGGCGGTATGGCTATAGATGCAAGAGATGAAGCTTCCGATGTTTGTCTTGAATCAGTATATACCAAGTCTTGGACACAGTGGTTCAAGGTTTCCACCGTGAACTATCCCGAAAGCGGTTGGGTAAACGTAGCAGGCAGCTACTTCTTCTATGAAAACGGTGAGTACATTGTAAGTACCTCCCGTACTATCGACGGGGTTACATACAGCTTTGGCTCGGACGGTGCCTCCGATACCGTACCCGCAAGTATGGGCTCAGGCACAGTCAGCAAGCCCAGCCAGAAAAAAACCACTCAGGAAGAAACCGAGAAGGTTGTTAAAAAGGTAAAGAAGGTCAAGAAGACTGCATTTACTCTCGGTGATTCGGGCAATGCCGTTACAAAGATCCAGAACAGACTCACAGAGCTTGGCTTCTATAATGCCGAGGTCACGGGTTATTTCGGAGAGCTGACGCTCAAGGCTTACAAAAAATTCCAGAAGGCAGCAGGTGTTACCGTTGACGGTATCTGCGGTAAATCCGACAGAGATATACTCTACTCCGACAACGCACCCGTCTATACTCCTCCCGTAAAGACTGAGAAGCCCAAGACAGAGGAAGCTCCCAAGGAAGAAGAGCCTAAGACAGAGGAAAAAACTGTTGAAGAAGCTCCTGCAAAAAAAGAATTTCAGACACTTTCCCTTGAGGACGAGGGCAAGAAGGTCACTAAGGTTCAGACAAGACTCTCAGAGCTTAGATATATGAGCGTTGAAGCCAGCGGTTATTTTGACACCGATACACAGTATGCGGTGATGGATTTCCAGGACTACAACGGTCTTGAAAGAACAGGTGAGGTAGACAAGCAGACCTACAAGGCACTGTTTGACGAAGAAGCTGTTGCAAATCCCGACGTCCCCAAGGAGGACGAAGCAGAGGAGAAGCAGGAAGCCGAGAAAAAGGCAGAGGAGAAGGAAGAAGCTCCTGCCGAGGAAGCTCCACAGGAGGAGCAGGTCAGCTTTGAATTCAGAGAGGCTGTACCCAGTGATTACTTCACCGGCAACACCGATGACAGCGAGCTTATTCCGGCAACCAGCACAGAGCTTGTGCTTGAATCCCACGAGATGGCAAGCAAGGCACTTGCAGGTGCAGGTGTAGCCTCCGAGTCTGACAGCTTTTTCAGACCTGCTGTTGTTTCACCGCAGGCAAAGAGCGGTATTGACATCATCAAATGGCTTGTAGTCGTTATTGCAGTTATGGGTGTTATGTTTGTAATAGCCCTTGTAAACGACAGAAAGCAGGCAAAACGCCGCCGCAAGCACGCAGCACACGGAGCAAGAAATTAAGTTACTAAAAAAATTCACGCCGCATTGCGGCGTGTTTTTGTTTGCGATTATTTTTTTACCATTCTTCCGTTTACAAATACGTAGTCGCTGTCGGTATTGGAGAGGGCTGTCTGCTGTTTTATCAGTTCTTCCTCGGTAAGCTGAGGTTTTTCGGGTTTTTGCGGTTCCGTGAATGAGCCGACAGCGTCCTGTAAGCCCTTGGAAATTATCGAAATACTGATATAGGTGTACAGCAGAGGGAAGGTCAAAAACAGCAGGACTCCGCTCAGTGCGAGCCATATCCCGCTTGTGAACATCAGGAGCATAAAACCGCCGAGGGCGAAAGCTCCCACCGACACCAAAGCGATAAGCGTGCGGAGTATTTTTCCGAATACAAGCATAAAGGAATTTTTGTATATATCCCTTATTCTCAGCTCATAGGTCACGGACATCACGGGGACATACAGCATCATACCTGCCAGCACCACGGTCATAAATACATAGATCATCAGCACGGCACTGTATACGCTTTCGACTTGTGCCATAGCTGAATAATAAAGTATTGCAAAGACGGAAAGTGTGACAATGAGGTAAGCGGCGACACCGTGAATAAAAAACATTTTCAGGTTGCTCCTGACCGTATCCCAAAATACTGAAAAAACGTTTATGCTTTGCTTGTCAACTGCTATTTTCCTCACGGACATAACCAAGCCGGCATACAGGGGGAAGGTGGGGATCAAGCCCAGAAGCCATACTATGATGTTGTTATAGCCCGTTATATAGCCGATAAAGCCCAAAATCGCAAAGCAGAGCATTGCAGGTACGGAAAACATAACCTCGGCAAGCATAAGCCTCGGGAATTGTGTAAAAAAACGGACAAAAGCCGAATTTTTGATTTTTTTCATAAGATCACCTCGGTGTTTTATTGTATCATAAAATGCAGTGGTTTAGCAAGTTAAAATTGCCTAAATAATCTGTTAATAATTTGTTTAAAAAATATTTCCGCAAAAATCCTCCGAAAACTTATAAAATTGCATTATTAAGTATTGCATTTTTATTAAATTTGTGATATCCTATAGATAGTTGAATGAATGGAAAAAACTGTATTGCAAACGGTGCAGTTTGCTCCGAAATTCATCACGGCTCTGCCCGTGCCGTATCGGGCAAATATTTTATAACAAGGTGATAGTTATGCAGAAGAAAACAATGAAACGTGTACTGGCTGCCGGTATGGCAGGTCTTATGGCTGCTACCTTTATGGCAGGCTGCAGCGATAACAAGTCAACCGACAACGGCAGCTCAGGCGACAGCGGTTCAAGTGCAAAAGGACAGGTTTATTACCTCAACTTCAAGCCCGAGCAGGACAAACAGTGGCAGGATCTTGCCAAGGCTTATGAGAAGGAGACCGGCGTAAAGGTTACCGTCAGCACAGCTGCCGAGGGTACATACGAGTCCACACTTACCGCTGAAATGGACAAGGACAATGCTCCCACATTGTTCCAGGTAAACGGTCCTGTAGGTCTTAAGAACTGGAAGGACTTCTGCCTTGATCTCAAGGATTCCGATGTTTACAAGAACCTCACCAGCGAGGACTTTGCTCTTAAAGAGGGCGATTCCGTTTACGGCGTTGCTTATGTTGTTGAGACATACGGCATCATCTACAACAAGACTCTCCTTCAGAAGTACTTTGATTCCGACTTTGCTACAGTAAAGAAGATCGAAGACCTCAACAACTTTGCACAGCTCAAGACAGTTGCCGACGAGATCCAGGCAAATGCCAAGGCTCTCGGAGTAAAGGGTGCTTTCACTTCAACAGGTATGGACAGCTCCTCTGACTGGAGATTCAAGACTCACCTTGCAAACCTCCCCATCTACTATGAGTACAAGGCTGACAACATCACATCAACAGACGCTATCAAGGGTACATACCTTGACAACTACAAGAACATCTTTGATCTGTATATCACAGATTCAACCTGCAAGGCTACAGATCTTGCCAACAAGACAGGCACAGACGCTGAGACAGAGTTCGTTAAGGGAGAGGCTGTATTCTTCCAGAACGGTACTTGGGAATATTCTGCACTCACAGAGGGCGGACTCAAGGACGAGGATCTCGGAATGCTCCCGATCTACATCGGTGTTGACGGCGAAGAGAACCAGGGTCTCTGCACAGGCTCAGAGAACTATTGGTGTGTAAATGCCAACGCTTCCGAGGACGATCAGAAGGCTACTCTTGACTTCATCAACTGGTGTGTAACCTCCGATAAGGGTACTGCTGCTATGGCTGATGATATGGGCTTTGTAATCCCCTTCAAGGCTGCTAAAGAGGCTAAGAACGTTCTTGTTAAGGCTGACAAAGAGTATGTTGACGCAGGCAAAACTCCTGTAACATGGAACTTCACAACAATGCCCAGCGAAGACTGGAAGAACGGCGTAGGCACAGCTCTTACACAGTATGCTGCCGGCAAAAGCAAGTGGGATGACGTTGTTAAGGCATTCAAAGACGGCTGGAAGACAGAATATGCAAAGGTAAACGCTTAATTCTTGATTCCCTATAATATCTATTGTTTGGGGAGCGGACTCCGCTCCCCTTTTTTCTAAAAGAAAGGCAAAGCTATGGTTAAAAAACAAAAAAAGTACTTTGTGATCTTTGTTTTGCCGACCTTCATTGCTTTTATCATCGGATTTATCTATCCGTTTTTCAGAGGTATTTATCTCTCGTTCTGTAAATTCCAGACGGTAAGCAATGCCAAATGGATAGGCTTTCAAAACTATGTTGACGCTTTCAAGGATGAAACGTTTGTCCGTTCATTCTGGTTTACGGCATTGTTCGTTGTGGTTTCGGTAGTGGCTATAAATCTCATAGCCTTCTTTGTGGCTTATGCTCTCACTCTGGGCATAAGAGGCTCCAATATTTTCAGAACGGTATTCTTTGTTCCTAACCTCATCGGCGGTATTATTCTGGGCTATATCTGGCAGCTTATCTTCAACGGTATTTTGCAGAACTATGGCTCAAATATCAAGCTGGACTCAACCTACGGCTTTTGGGGACTCGTTATCCTCATGTGCTGGCAACAGGCAGGATATATGATGATCATATACATTGCCGGCTTCCAGAGTGTGCCGGCGGATCTGTATGAGGCGGCAAGGATAGACGGTGCAAGCAAGGGTCAGATACTGACAAACGTGACCATTCCCATGATGGCACCCTCGATCACAATTTGTACATTCCTCACACTCACAAACTCGTTCAAGCTTTTCGACCAGAACCTTGCACTCACAGGCGGTGCACCGGGTGTTGTATCAAAAAGCGGTACCATGGTCTACCAGACGGAAATGATGGCACTGAATATCTACAATACCTTCTATGCGAGCAACCGTTTCAGAGGCGTAGGTCAGGCTAAGGCAGTTATCTTCTTCCTGATAGTTGTTGTTATCTCATTGGCACAGCTCTATCTGACAAGAAAGAGGGAGGTGCAGCAGTAATGGCAGAAGAAAAGGTTGATATCAAAAAGGTTGAAGCCAAAAAAGAAAAGATCAACGATGATAAGCCGAAGCTCAAAAAACAGACTACGGGTATGAAGATCCTCACCGTGATATTTTCAATAGTTTCCGTATTTTATGTAGCTCCCATTATTGTTGTGTTGTTCAACTCCTTCAAAACAAAAACCTCGATAAGCTCTTCTCCGTTTACGATCCCCGATGCGGAATCGTTCTACGGCGTTCAGAACTATGTCAAGGGTATGACCTTCGGTAACTTTGATTTTTACAAGGTCGTACTTTGCAGCTTGTTCATCACAGTCGGCGGTGTGTTCCTGATTCTGTTCTGCACATCTATGGCTGCTTGGTACATCACCAGAGTTGATTCGATCGTATGTAAGATAATCTACTACTTCTGTATTTTCTCGATGGTCGTACCCTTCCAGATGGTTATGTTTACGCTGTCAAAGACAGCCGACAAGCTCAAGCTCTCAAATCCCGCAGGTATTCTGATAATTTACCTTGGATTCGGAGCAGGTCTGGCGATCTTTATGTTCTCGGGCTTTGTCAAGGGCATTCCGCTGGAAATTGAAGAAGCCGCAGACGTTGACGGTGCAGGTCCGTTAAAGACCTTCTTCGGCATCGTTCTCCCGATAATGAAGCCCACCTTTATTTCCGTTGGTATTCTTGAAACCATGTGGATCTGGAACGACTACCTCCTGCCGTACCTCGTACTTGACAGGAACGACTACCGTACAATCCCGATCCATATCCAGTACCTCAACGGAAGCTACGGACAGACAGATATGGGTGCAATTATGGCACTTATCGTGCTTTCCATTGTTCCTATCATCATCTTCTATTTCGTATGCCAGAGATATATCATCGAAGGTGTCGTATCCGGTGCGGTCAAGGGATAATATTTTCAAAACAAAACAGGACTGTCGTTCGTCGGCAGTCCTATTTCAATACAGTTTTTTCCGTTGAGGATATGATTTTCATAGATGCAATGCCTATCAAAAATCCCGTTACCAAGCCGGAAATTATCAGCACGGGCATATAGTAGGAGAGGGCGGTACTTTTCAGTATGAGGATCGCAGCGGCGAGCTGTCCCATATTGTGAAGAACTCCCCCGATCATACTCACTCCGATCACCGACAGCTTCAGCCGTTTGCACAGCACCATTCCCAAAAGACTTAGCAGTCCGCCCGAAAAGCTGTAGGCGAGCGACAGGAGGTTGCCGAACAGCAGTCCCATCAGAAAAATCCGCACAAAGGAGATCCCTGCGGTTTCGGGAAAGCTCAGCTGATACAGTGCAGTAACCACGACAATGTTTGCTATGCCGAGCTTAACTCCGGGTATGCCGAAGTTGAAGGGAAGGATAGCCTCGATATAGCTGAAAATCATTGCAAGTGAAACAAATATGCCCACACGGGCAACTCTTTTTGACATAGATATACCTCATAGCTATTTTGCAACTGCGTCAACCTCTGTATTGCGGTCTGCTTTTATCTCCACTACAAGTCTGTGTGGCAGACACACCAGAGAACCGCCGGTTTCCCGTATCTTACCCTGTGAAACGCAGTATTTGTCGGGACAGTCGGCATCACTGATATAAACATAAGAATCCTTGATGACAACGGTATTGTGACCGCCGCCGCAGGAAATTTTTTCTGTTCGGTCTTGGTCGAGGGGATAGGAGGCATACAGCTTTCCGTCAATGTGTACCTCCGCATACGTTCCTGTTTCACCGCTGCGGTTAAGCAAGATAAAGCTGAGTATGCACATCGCAAGCATTATCCCGATCGCTATAAAATCACGTTTATTCATTCCGAATTTCATACTTACCTGCTTACATATCCTATCTCGTAATCGGAGGAAAAGCTGTTGCGTATCCCCTCGGACACGATCAGCTTGTTTTTATCCGTATACAAAATGATATCAAAAGCTTCACTGCTGTTTTTCCAGAAGTCCACAGCTTTTTCTTCGCCCATAACGAAAAGAGCAGTTGAAAGTGCATCTGCAAGCGTGTCATTTTCGGTCACGACAGTGACAGAAACAAGCCCGTTGTCGGCAGGATAGCCTGTTGAGGGGTCGATTATGTGATGGTAGATTTTTCCGTTTTGTTCAAAATTCCGTTCATATCCTCCCGAGGTGATGACAGCCTTGCTGTGGGTCTTGAGTATCCCGAGGTATGAGCTGTCGGGGTTGGGGTTTTCTATGGCTACGTTCCACTCGCTCCCATCGGGCTTAGTGTCGATAGTCCTGACATTTCCTCCAAGATTTATTATACCGCTTTTTACGCCGTTTTCAATAAATATTTCCGCAATTTTTGAAGAGGTATAACCCTTGGCTATTCCGCCGAGGTCTACCTCGGTTTCGGAGTTTTTTAACTCTATGCTGTTATCATATATGATAACATTATCGGTCACTGCATAGGGCAGGAGCTTGTCGATTTCCGATTTTTCGGGTACACGGTACTTTTTTGT
>CACYCD010000161.1 GCA_902772755.1 uncultured Ruminococcus sp. | reverse complement strand
TGCCTTGACAATCACGGCTCAGCCCTTCATTGCCGAAATGATGTCGGCGATCACTTCACGCTCGTCAAGGTGATACTTAACTCCCTTTATTTCAAGATAGTCCTCATGTCCCTTGCCGGCAAGTACGATAATGTCCCCGTCCTGAGCATTTTCCATACAATAGCGGATAGCGTCCTGACGCTTGGGAACAACAACGTATTTTCCGTTTGTTTTGCTGATTCCGCCCTCGATAATGTCGTTGATGATGTCGTTTACGTCCTCGTCACGGCTGTTGTCCTCGGTGAGTACGCTGAGGTCGGCAAGTCTGCCTGCGGTTTCTCCCATTTCATAACGCCTGACCTTGGGACGGTTTCCGCCTGCACCAAACAGCACGATTAGGCGGTTTGGCTTGTATTCTCTGAGAGTGGTGAGAATATTCTCCATAGACAGAGCATTGTGTGCGTAGTCTATGAGCAGTGTATAATTGCCCGGTACAGGAACAGCTTCAACTCTGCCCTTGACCTTGACGGTATTAAGACCTGTGAGTATCGCTTCTTTGGAAATCCCCATCTTTGCACACACGGCAATTGAGGCAAGTGCGTTGTAGACGGAGAATTTTCCGGGAATGGCAACGTCAACCCCCGACTCAAACAGACCCTTGCAGTTGAAATGCACACCGATGTAGCCGGCACGTGAGAGAAGCTCATCGCCGGAGGCTTGCAGATCGGCTTTGACGCTCATACCAAAGGTTGTGATGTCGCAGGTCGCTTTGGCAGTGATCTGTTCAAACACAGGGTCATCTATATTGAAAATACCGTGCCTGCACTGCCTGAACAGCAGGGCTTTGCAGTCGAGATATTCCTGAAGATCCTTATGCTCGCTGTCGCCGATGTGGTCATGGCTAAAATTGGTGAATACGCCGTAGTCAAATTCAATTGCATCTGTGCGGTGCCACTTCAGCCCGAGGGAAGAGGCTTCTATTATCATAACCTTACAGCCCTCATCAACCATTTTTCGCATAGCCTGCTGAATCTCGTAGGATTCGGGAGTGGTGTTATTGGTCTTATAGGCGGTATCTCCGATTATGATGCCCAGTGTGCCGATCGTCCCTGCCTTGATGCCCTCGGCTTCAAAGATGCTTTTGAGCATAGCAACGGTGGTTGTCTTGCCTTTTGTGCCGGTGAGGGCTATGGTGGTCAGTTCCTTTGACGGCTCGCCAAATAGGACGGCACTCATATATGCGAGAGCTTTCCTGGTGTCGTTCACTTTGATAACAGTGACGTTTTCGTTTACCTCGGTTTCCTCAGACAGTATCACTGCCGATGCTCCGCAGGAAACAGCAGAGGGGATAAATCGGTGAGCGTCTACATTGTAGCCCTTTAGGGCAACGAAGGCAGTGCCGGGTTTTGCCTTACGGCTGTCGTAGACAACATCACAAATTTCGATCTCGGTGCTGCCCTGTACGACTGTGCAGTCAGTATTTTTCAGAAGCTCGGATAAAAACATAGCTTTCAATCCTTTCGTATCACATAATAGATATATGATAAATTTACAACTTTTTTTCCTGTTTGTCAATGACATGAGCGGTCTGTGTGCAAAAAATAAGAAATTTATACAGATAGAAAACCAAGGAATTTTTTTATATAGTTTGTACTTAGTTTAAAAATCAACGAACGATTATTGCACAAAAAAAGAAATTAAAGCTGTAGAGATTTTTAATAAATACGATATAAAAATCAGATGTTCGTCATTTTAGATAAAATCTGATTGTGCTAATTGCACAAGAAAAACAAGTAAAATTTGTATAAGAACATCAAATTTTAAAAAATCTATAGTAAAAATAAACAAAAGCAAAATGATTTTTTAGAGGTTTAGATAAAAAGTACAAAGGCAGTTGCATTTTATAGGTGATTTGTGGTACAATTTATATAGTGAAAAGCGGGGAAACAGTCCGATTTTTTGAGTTGGCAAAAACCCTGCCGGAACAAAAATTATTCTTAACGAAAGAAGGAAAAAATAATGAAGATGAAGAGAATTTTTGCAGTGCTTCTTGCTTCTGCTCTTATGGGCAGTGTGTTTGTTGGCTGTGGCGATGACACATCCAACGGCGGTGGCGACACAACCAACTCAGGCGGCGGCGACACAACACAGACAGCAGAAATCGAAGACGGTGCAACACTCAAGCTGTGGGGACCCAATGCTGCTCTTGCTACACTCAAAAAGCAGGCTAAGGCATTTGAGGATGCACACAAGGACAAGAACGTAAGCGTTGAGGTCGTTCAGATGGAAGAGAATGATGCAGGTACACAGGTTCTCAACGATCCTGAAGCTGCTGCCGACGTATTCGGTTTTGCTTCCGACCAGCTGACAAAGCTCACAATGGCAAAGGCTATCATGCCCCTTTACAAGGACTATGAGGATAAGGTTGTTAAGGAACACTCCAAGTCCGCTGTTGACACAGTAAGAGGCGACTTTGAGGGCAGCGAAGTTGTTTACGCATTCCCCGAGACCGACAACGGCTACTATCTTGTATATGACAAGAAGGTAGTTTCCGATGAAGATGCCAAGTCCCTCGAGGGTGTTCTTGAAGCTTGTAAGAAGGCAGGCCGCAAGTTCATCATGGATGCAGGCAACGGTTATTATTCCTGTATGTTCGCTTTCACAGGCGGTCTCAAGCTTGACGGCGTAGAGGGCGAAGCTCAGGATACTCAGAAGTTCAACGAGTATGACGAAAAGAAGGTTTCAGCTTCCATGAAGGCATTCGGTGAGCTGATCAAGAAGTATAAGGGCACATTCTCCAAGGCTGCAGTTGCCAACATCTCCGCAGGCTTTGGCGAGAACCCCAGACAGGTTGGTGCAGGTATTGACGGTACATGGGATACTTCCGTAAACCAGAAGGCTCTCGGCGATGACTTCGGCGTTGCTAAGCTCCCGACAATCAATATCGACGGAACAGATACCGATATCGTTGGTATGATCGGTTACAAATACATCGGCGTAAACAACAACACAAAATATCCCGAGGCTGCAATGGCTCTGGCTGACTACCTCGCAGACAAGGACTGCCAGCAGGAAAGACTTAACGACCTCGGTTGGACACCCACACACACAGGCGTAGAGGTTAAGGATAACCCCGGCATCACAGCAATGCAGGAAGAGGGCAAGACCTTCGTAGTACAGGCTAACATCATTCAGGCATTCTGGGATCCGATGGGCAACCTGGGCAACCAGATCACAAAGGATAAGGCTGACCTCAGCGACGCTTCTATGTCTAAGCTCCTCAAGGATACACTCAACAACATCAACGGCTAATTCTGTAATCGCTTAAATGCTTCTGCAGGCGGTCACACCACCGTCTGCAGATGTTTTGGCTAACATTATCTATAGAAAAGGGAGTGAATAAATGAAGTATATAGATTACGTCCAGCTGAGTCCACTGGAGAAATTCACCCATAAGCTTTCCTCCTTCTTCACTAATCTTCCCAAGCATATCGGAAATTTCTTTTCCGCTATCGGCAGATTCTTTGTAAGGCTCGGTAAGGGAATTGTAAACGGCTTCTCCAATTACGGAACACGCTTTTCAAAGGGCGATGGTGCTACAAAGCTTTCTTACTTGGTAATGGGTTCAAGTAATATAGTAAGAGGTCAGTACATAAAGGGCGGTATTATGCTGTTGCTTGAAGTCCTGTACTTCCTGTTCCTGTTTACATTTGGATTTAAGTACCTCGGAAAATTCGGAACTCTCGGTGACACACCCACTCAGAGTAATATGGATCCCGTAACTCACAGAATGCAGCGTGTACCCGGAGATAACTCAATGCTTATCCTCCTGTACGGCGTTTTGACAATAGTAGTTACGATAGTATTCTTTGTATTCTACATTATTAACACAAAATCAGCTTATCATGTTCAGAAGCTCAGTGAGTCCGGACATCACATTCCTTCCTTCCAGGAGGAAATGAAGCAGTTCGGCGATGAGAAGTTCCACATCACACTTCTCTCTATTCCTGTTCTTCTTATCAGCATCTTCACACTCTTACCGCTGGTATTTATGATATGTATCGCCTTCACAAACTACCGTCCCCCGAACCTTGCTCCTAACAACCTCTTCACTTGGGTTGGTTTGGATACTTTCAGAGAAGTATTCGAGAACAAGCAAGGTGCAAATATGGGAAGCACCTTCCTTGCTTTGACAGAGTGGACTATTGTTTGGGCATTCTTTGCAACCTTCATCAACTACTTTGCAGGTATGGTAGTTGCACTTATGATCAACAAGAAGGGTATCAAGTACAAGGCTCTTTGGAGAACACTCTTCGTTATCACAGTTGCTGTTCCCCAGTTCGTTACACTTCTTATCATGAACCAGATGCTCCAGCTCGACACAGGTGCTATCAATATTCTTATTGAGAGTATGGGCGGTCAGCAGGTGAACTTCATCGGTGACGATCCGCTCACGGCGAAGATAACCGTTATTGTCGTAAACCTCTGGGTAGGTATCCCGTATACCATCCTTATCACTTCGGGTATCCTTATGAATATTCCTGAGGATCTCTATGAGTCCGCACGTATTGACGGTGCAAGCCCTGCAAGGACCTTCTTCAGCATCACACTGCCGTATATGATCTTTGTAACCACTCCGTACCTCATTACTACCTTTATCAACAACATCAATAACTTCAACGTTATCTACCTGTTGACAAACGGCGGACCTACCGCAACAGAGTATTATCAGGCAGGACACACTGATCTGCTTGTAACATGGCTGTTCAAGCTGACAATGAGTACGCAGGACTACAACTACGCTGCCGCTATCGGTATCCTTGTATTTATCGTCTGTGCATCACTGTCACTCATCACCTTCAACGTTACAAAATCTGCAAAGGATGAGGAGGCGTTCTCATGATAAAAAGCTACAAAACCAGAAGACAGATCGCCAACGGAATTATCTATGCTATCCTCGCTATTATGGGTGTTATCTGGGTTTCTCCCCTTGTTTGGATGCTTCTGCATTCATTCCGTGCAGAGGGCGGTTCTTCGGTTCACTACCTCTTGCCCAAGGAATACACCTTCGATAATTACATTAAGCTCTTTACAGAGACAGGTGTAATCAACTTCCCCAGATGGTTCCTCAACACACTTATCGTTGCCATCTTCTCCTGCATTATCTCAACTCTTTCGGTGCTTATGGTAAGTTACGCTTTCTCACGTCTTAGATTTAAGGCAAGAAGACCGCTTATCAACATCGGTATGGTTATCGGAATGTTCCCCGGCTTTATGACAATGATCGCTATCTACTACCTTCTCAAGGCTATGGGTCTTACACAGACTCTGCCCGCTCTTGTCATCTGCTACTCATCGGGTGCTGCTATCGGCTTCCAGATCAGTAAGGGCTTCTTTGATACTATCCCAAGAGCACTTGACGAAGCGGCTACCATTGACGGAGCTACAAGAAACCAGATCTTCTGGCAGATCATTCTCCCGATGTCAAAGCCCATCGTTGTTTATACCGTACTTACAGCATTTATCGGACCGTGGACAGACTTTATTCTTGTAAAGATCATCATGGGCGATAAGATCGCTAACTACACAGTTGCTATCGGTCTTCAGACCATGGCTTCACAGACCTATATCGGCACATACTATACACAGTTCCTCGCAGGTGCAACTATCGTTGCTATCCCGATCTCGCTCTTGTTCCTCAAGATGCAGAACTACTATGTAGAGGGTGTAACTGCCGGTGGTGTAAAGGGTTAATTTACATCTTTCACTGCAAATCAGCTCCACAGCTCGTCTGTGGAGCTTTTTGCAAAATATTTTAAAAAGAAACTAAAAATCTATTGCCTTTATTCAAAAATAATGTTAAAATCAGTTTAGGATATTTCCGCAATATTTTTAACTAAGGAGAAAACAATGAAAAAGTTTCTATCTGCAACCCTTGCAGGATTGTTGTGCGGAGCAATGGCTCTCAGTGCCGGCTGCGGAAAAGTCACCACTGAGGATCTGCTTGACGATGCAAAGCTCAATATCCCCAAGGACAAGTTCAACAACTACTATCAGATCTGGATAGGCTCGTTCTGTGATTCCGACGGTGACAAGATCGGCGACCTGCAGGGAATCATCAGCAAGCTCGACTATCTGAATGACGGCAACGACAGCACAGATGAGGACCTCGGCGTTACCGGCTTGTGGCTCAGTCCGATGATGCCCTCACCGTCCTATCACAAGTATGACGTCAAGGATTACTATGACATTGACCCACAGTTCGGTACTCTTGATGATTTTGACAAGCTGATCGCAGAGTGTGATAAGCGTGGTCTTGACGTGATAATCGACCTCGTTCCCAACCACTGCTCATTTGAACACCCGTGGTTCCAAAAAGCTCTTAAAGAGGCTGAGCAGGGTAACTTTGACGGCTATGCAAAGTATTTCAGTATGAAAAAGCTTGCTAAGAATGAGGATACACCAAACGGCTTTAACCCCGATCCCAAGGACAGCTCGATAGTATATGAGAGCAATTTCAGCGACCAGATGCCCGAGTGGAATTATGACTATGAAGGAACCAAGGAAGAATTTCACAAAATTGCCAAGTTCTGGATAGACAAGGGAGTAGCAGGCTTCCGTCTTGACGCTATCAGATATCTGTATTATAACGATGCAAAGAGAAGCTCCGACGCACTCAAGGTATTCTACGATGACTGCAAGGAGATGAAGAGCGATATCTATATGGTAGGCGAGGACTGGAGCAACGATAAGAGCGAGATCACCGATTTCTACGGTTCCGGCATAGACAGTCTGTTTGCTTTTCCGTTCGCTGACGGCTCCGGAAAATTCATCGGCGATACAGTTGCCGGCTCGATCAATGACTATGTAGACAGCCTGCTCAATTACGAGAAGTACACCAAGGAAGCTAACAAGAACGCTATAAATGCCTACTTTATCACCAACCACGATATGGCACGTTCCGCCGATTATCTTGAAGAACTGTATCAGAAGAAGATGGCAGCAGCCCTCTGCCAGCTCACACCCGGCAATACATACATTTACTACGGCGAAGAGATCGGCATGGAAACATATTTGGAGAGCAATGACCCTGCCAAGCGT
>CACYCD010000160.1 GCA_902772755.1 uncultured Ruminococcus sp. | reverse complement strand
ATTCCACCTTGGAAAAATCGGATTTCTTTTTTCTTGTGGCTTCCTCTACAGCCCAATCAAAATCTTCTTTTGTTACAAAGTCCGGCAGGCGGATCACGGATATCCACTTGAAGCTCTCTTTGTGAGCATAGTCAACTGCGGATACGCCGTCCTGCCACCAAAAGCCCTCCAGGGGAGGGACGACATAATCGAAATAACCTTCTATCTGATGACTTCCCTTCTTGCTCATCTTTATTGTGAACGCAATGCCGTACAGAAGACCGATCGCCTGCTTGTACTCTCCGTCCTCCCGATTGGGGTCGCCCTGTCCACGCACTGCAATAAAGTTCATTTTCGGTACGGTGACGATAGAGGGTGTTTTCTTGGGAGCATAAAATTCCTTATATTCCTTTTTGTAATCAAAAGCCATAATATAACCCTGTTATCTTATTTATTCTTTGACAGTGTGACATTATCTCCGTAAATCGTTGTAAAGTCGTTTTTCATTGATACGGTCTCAAAGCCCAGATCGGCACATTCCTTGGCAAATTTGTCAGCTTTTTCCGTATCGCCGTATTCACGCTCGGTGTCATCGCAGAGGAGCATATATGCTTTTCCGCCGTTCTGAACAGTGTATGTACCCATTGCAAAATCGCCTGAGCTGTTGCCGAAGGCAAGCAGGGGATAAACGCCTATCTCGTTTACGATACTGACTACCTTGTTCATTTTTAGGTTTTTGAAGGTCATATTGCCTTCCAAGATAACCTTGTCGTCGGAGGTGTAGGTGTAGTCACGTGCTTCGGTATCGCCCTGTCCCGGGGTGGTGAGCGAAAAGTCAGTACCTATGACCTGGTACGGAGGTATCCACTTGTCGAGAGTTCCCTTCGTCAGCTCTCTGAGAAGAATCTGCTCTGCACCGCTGCAGATAAATACCTTGAAGTCGTTTTCGGCAAGATACTGCACAAGTCCTATCATCGGCTTGTAGAAGCCCTCTGCATAGGTCAAATTGTCAAAGCCGACTACAGGCTCAGACATAAAATCCTTCACATACTTGCGGTACTCCTCGGGAGTAAAATCCTTGAACGCTTCGGCAGACATCTGTCCGGTTGAGCGGGGCGAATCCGGCTCTTCCTCGTGATTGAGAAGTGCTGTTTCAAGTGACTTTGCAAATGCAGTGTCCTCGGCGTTGCCCTCATAGGAGTCATCATGCAGAAGTCTGTGCATAAGCAGACACTGGTCAAAATAAGTGGGGAAAAGTTCTCCATACAGAGTGCCGTCAGAGTCAAAAACAGCCACTCTCTCGGCAGGCTGTACATAGCTTTTTGAGGCTTCGTCCGTCACGGATTCTACATACTCGACGATGGATTTCATTGCAGGAGAGTTCTTGCTCCAGTATTCAATTGAAGCCCCGTCCTTCTTTGCTGTGTCGGTTACAGCAGACTTTGTGGTGCTTTGTTCATTGTCCTTCGGTGTCGAGTCGGAGCAAGCCGAGGTCACAAGCAAAGCAGCGGTTATCATAATCATTAAAAGCTTTTTCATTGCCATGCCTCCTTTAGGGATCGTTTTTACTCTGATACTTTGGATTATACACCATTATCGTAAAAAATGCAAGTAAATTTTGTTAAAAATCCCAATTAGGGATATATTTTTCGTCTGCGGAGCTGAGCTCCTGACAAAATCCGTCTAACCTGCTGTTTTCAAAAGCTGTCAGAACCTTTTGATATTCACGCTTGGTTATTTTGCGGTTCAGCTTTGGGTGAGCGGTCGCTTTGCCGTGGGGTATATACTGCCCCATAAGTGAAAAAATAATCTCATCTCCGTATTTTTCGGAGAGATGCTCTATCACAGCTATGCTGTTTTTGGTGTGGTTCGGCAGGACGAGATTTCTTACCACTGTACCGCTTTTTAGTACGCTGCCGTTATACTCGGGCTTTCCCGTCTGTCTGACCATCTCGGCTATGGCTTTGTCGGCGACCTCAAAATAATCTCCTACACCGCTGTACTCCTGTGCAAGCCTGTTGTCCGCATACTTAAAGTCGGGGAGATAGATGTCAACATATCCCTCAAGACCTCTGAGCACCTCTGCACGCTCGTATCCGCTTGTGTTGAAAACCACGGGAACGGTGGGCTTCAGCAGGCGTATAACCTCTTGCACCGCATAGATATAGTGTGTCGGTGTGATGAAGCTGACCGTTTCGCAACCCGAACATATCAGCTTGTCAAGCTTCCGTGCGATTTCCTCTGCTGTTGTTTTATGACCCTGATTCTGCTGAGATATTTCACTGTTCTGACAGTAGATGCAGTCAAGCGTACAGCCCGTAAAAAACACTGCGGCTGTGCCGTTTTTTCCGCTGATGACTGGCTCCTCCCAAAAATGGGGAGCTATCCTGCTGACATAGATGTCCGCCGGCATACCGCATCTTCCGTTTGTCGTTTGTGAACGTGCTGCACCGCAGCGGTGCGGACACAGTCTGCATACCATAATTATCACCGTTTTTGATTATACCACAAAATATGTTGCGATTAAAGACTGAAAATGATTTTTTACGGCAGTGATTTACTTTTTAATTCCAATATGTTATAATGATGGAAATTGTCGGAAGGAGGTATTTTTTGATGAAAAAAGTATTTGCAGGAATTTTTGCTTTTGTCTGTGCATCTGCTTTTCTGTACGGCTGTCAGCTTGATACGGAGCAAAAGTCACACGTTGCCTCAACCACACAGGCAACTACCACCGCAGCGGACGAGGAGTTTGTGCCGTTGGAGGAGTATTCCACCACCGAGCCGGAGAAGGTCTATCAGTATCACTCTGCAAATCTTTCAGCTACATTCAGCATACCGAAGGGTTGGATAAATAAGTATATGCTGATCGATGATATAAATGAAAAGGGTGTTAAGTTCATTCAATTTTATGAAAAGGAAAACCGCAGTATCAACGGCAGAGGTCTGCTGTTTACATTTAAGCTCTATCCCATTGAGCTTTATAAGGATAAAAATACTGATACTCACTACGGTACAGTGCTTGACAGCGATGACGTGACCTACTATGTTGTCCGTTCCGTTCCCTCAACCACTCAATATGACAAGAAAAGCAAGGGTCTGACTCAATCGTACAAGGCACTTGCAAAGAAAAAATATTTTGACAGTATTTGCAACAGTGTTGTCTTTGACGGAAGCTGTTATTTTGACAAAAACGGCTTCAATACAGAGCCGGCAACCACAGAACCCACAACCACACAGGAGGAGTACACCTTTAACGGGGATATTACCTTGACTATCCCGACAGTTAGCTCCGTATACACAACTGCTACAGAGCCTGCCGTTGTTCAGGGGGGCTTGGTGTTTGACGATATTTCAAGCCGTCGGCTCACCGACAGCGAGGTGAACGCCCTCAGCGTAGATCAGATACAGCAGGCTATCAATGATATTTGTGCGATACACGGATATAATTTTACCTTCCCGGAGTATGAAGAGCATTACAGACAGTTCAGCTGGTATCACCCGTCTGACAGCTATTCGGAAGATGATTTTTCTGAAATCGAAAAATACAATTTTGAGTTATTACAAAAATATCGAAATATTAAACAAAGTTAAAGTCAATTAATTGTGCAAAGAGTAAACATTGAAGATAATGATTACTGTAAAAATGCCAT
>CACYCD010000159.1 GCA_902772755.1 uncultured Ruminococcus sp. | reverse complement strand
TCGCTGTTGTAGTACACGGAGTATGCCACTGCATCATTGATAAACAGTGCAATGCGGTCATCCTTGTTGTCGGAGGAAACCTTCTGACGTGCAAAGCCCTGCTGTGACAGGGTCTTTTCAACCTTAACGCAAATGCCGTCAAAGGCTTTATTCAAAATATTAGCTTCTGCCAATTTGATCAATCCTTTTCAAAAAAATAATTCTATCACACAGCGGAGCCTAGAATTGTCGGTTACTTATCCTTATCATTATACATATCCGAGGGCTGTTTGTCAAAGGTTTTTAAAATACTTGAAAAATTCTCCTGTATATGATAAAATAGCCTGTGGAAATAAATACATTTATTCCGACTGGAGATCACAGCTATGAACAACAATGCAATCGGTGTTTTTGATTCGGGACTGGGCGGACTTACCGCCGTAAAGCAGCTGTTGCAGGTGCTTCCCGAGGAAGACATCATCTATTTCGGAGACACGGGTCGTGTACCCTACGGAAACAGAAGCAATGACACCATCAAAAAATACGCTCTTCAGGACGCTCGCTTCTTGCTGGAGCACAAGGTAAAAATGGTTATCGCCGCCTGCGGTACGGTGTCGTCAGTCGCAGGCGATCTGAAAGAAAAGATAGGTGTTCCCTACACGGGAGTGGTAAACCCCACGGTCTACACCGCTGTACGCACCACAAAAAACAACCGTGTGGGCGTGATCGGCACAAGTGCGACAATTGCCAGCCACAGCTATAAACGCCGATTACAGGAGGAAAACCCCGACATTCAGGTGTTTGAGCAGGACTGTCCGCTGTTTGTGCCGCTGGTTGAAAATGCTTTTATCGAACGCACAGATCCCCTTGTGATCCTTACGGTGGAACGCTACCTTAACAAGCTCAAGGAATGCGGCGTAGACACGCTGATAATGGGCTGTACCCACTATCCTATCCTGCGTGAGGCTATCCAATATGTTATGGGAAGCGAAGTCACCTTGATCGACAGCGGTATGGAAACTGCCTATTACACCAAAAAGGTACTCAAACGTGAAGGACTGCTGACAGGCAGTACCGAGCAGGGCAGCTGCAGCTTTTTTGTGAGCGATACACCCGATGGCTTTGAAAAAGTCGCCTCTGTCTTTTTGGGCAGACAGATCGCAGACAACTCCATAAAACAAATCGATATAGAGGAATACTGATGGATAAAAAATTTTTGATCACTTTGATCGCCACGCAGAAAATAAACGATGACACCGACAGCGTGACCTTTACCGCACCGGCGGAATTTTACATAAAGGACGGTACAAAGTACATAGTCTACAAGGAGTACGGCGACAGCTCCATGACCTCCGAGGATTTTGTGCTGAACACCATAAAGGTCTATTCTCCCGAAAAGGTTTCGGTGACGAGGAAGCAAAAGTATACCTCACGGCTGTTTCTTGAAAAATTCAACACCCACCAGACCCAGTACAGAACGCCGGTGGGCAGCATCATCTTTGGTGTTATGTGCACTGATATAGAGGACAGTCTGACCCCTGACGGCGGTACGCTCAATGTTGAGTACAACCTGCTCCAGGGTGCAAGTCTCATCAGCGAGAACAGCTTTAAAATTACTGTAAAGGAAGCTTAGAATATGTCAAAAACTGCTTTTCAGGCAAAGGCACAGGCTAAGGAGATCATAATCTCCGCTGTGCAAAAAGCCATTGAGGAAGGGAAACTCCCCAAAGGAGATATTCCGCAATTCATAATTGAAGAACCTGCCGACAAGTCCCACGGAGACCTTGCGACCAACGTTGCCATGGCAGGTGCAAGGTGCTTTCGTATGCCACCCTTCAAAATCGCTCAGGCTGTCTGTGAGAGTACCTGTCTTGAAAACACACTTTTCAGCAAGCTTGAAACCGCAGGTCCCGGATTTATCAACTTCTTTCTCTCTCCGATTTACTACTCAAAGGTATTGAAGGAAATTGAAACGGAAAAAGATAATTATGGTTCAAGCACCTACGGCAACGGGAAAAAGATAATGGTTGAATTTGTATCAGCAAATCCCACCGGACCTATGCACTTGGGCAATGCCCGTGGAGGTGCTTTGGGTGACTGTCTTGCCTCCGTGCTTGAAAAAGCAGGCTACAGCGTATGGAGAGAGTTCTATGTAAACGATGCAGGCAACCAGATAGAAAAGTTTGCCTGTTCCCTTGAAGCAAGGTATTTGCAGATACACGACCCCTCAACACCCTTCCCCGAGGACGGATATCAGGGTGCGGATATAACAGAGCTTGCACAGCTGTATAACGAAAAATACGGCGACAAGCTGATCGGTCTAAGCTCACAGGACAGGAAAACCGCACTGGTAGACTTTGCCCTGCCACTAAACATCAGCAGGATGCAGGCGGATATGGCAAAGTATAAGATCTGCTACGACAAGTGGTTCTTTGAAAGCGAGCTTCACAACAGCGGTGCTGTTAAAGACGTTGTGCAGCTGCTGACAGACAAGGGACTCACCTACGAAAAAGAGGGTGCTGTCTGGTACAAAAATTCCGAGGTCATAACCAAAAAACTGCTTGCCGAGGGCAAAACTCAGGAATTCATCGACAAGCTTGAATTAAAGGACGATGTACTTATTAGGCAGAACGGCAACCCGACCTACTTTGCAGCTGACATCGCATACCATAAAAACAAGTTTTACAGAGGCTTCGATACCCTCATTGATGTATGGGGTGCAGACCACCACGGACACGTTATGAGAATGAAGGGTGCTATGGACGCAATAGGTTATGACGGAGACAAGCTCGACGTTGTGCTGATGCAGCTTGTCAGGCTGATGCGTGACGGCAAGCCCATCATAATGAGCAAACGAACAGGCAAGGCTATACAGCTTGCCGATCTGCTTGAAGAAGTTCCCGTAGATTCCACTCGCTTCCTCTTCAACACCAGAGAGGCGAACACCCAGATGGACTTTGACCTCGACCTCGCCGTAAAGCAGGACAATCAAAACCCCGTGTACTATGTGCAGTATGCTCACGCAAGGATATGCTCAATAATCAACGCACTTGCCGCCGAAGGCATATCGGCACGCTCCCTCACGGAGGAAGAGCTTACCGCTCTGACAGCCACGGAGGAAAAGGAGATCATCAGACACCTGGCTTCTTTTGAAGAAGAGGTCATCTCGGCAGCCAAGGACTACGACCCCACCAAGATAACCCGATACGTCACAACGCTTGCAACACTTTTCCATAAGTTTTACAATGCCTGCCGTGTAAAGGGCGAGGACGAGATCCTCACACAGGCAAGGCTTAACCTTTGCATTGCGGTAAAGACCGTAATAAAAATCGTGCTTGATATGTTCAGCATAACCTGCCCCGACAAGATGTAATGATATTCAGGAGGAGAAAAATGGAGATCAAAAGCAAAAATATTCAGATGAAAGAGCTTGTAGATTACTGCAACAACTACGGATTTATTTTTCAGGGAAGTGAGATCTACGGAGGTCTTGCCAATACCTGGGATTACGGTCCGCTGGGTTCAAGACTGAAAAACACCATCAAGGACGCATGGAGATACTTCTTTATCCAGATGCGTGACAACGCCTACGAGGTGGACGCAGATATCCTTATGAATCCCAGAGTATGGGAAGCAAGCGGACACGTGCAGAGCTTTTCCGACCCGCTGCTCGACTGCAAGGAGTGCAAGACCCGTCACCGTGCCGATAACCTCATTGACGATTTCGACGAGAACGCACACGCAGACGGTATGACCCAGGAGGAAATGCTCGCATACATAAAGGAACACAACGTACCCTGTCCCAAGTGCGGAAAGTCAAACTTCACCGACATCAGACAGTTCAACCTTATGTTTGCCACTCAGAGGGGTGTTACAAACGACAGTGCCAACACCGTTTACCTCCGTCCCGAAAATGCTCAGGGCGAATACGTGAACTTCCAGAACGTACTGAGAACCACAAGAACCAAGCTTCCCTTCTCAATAGGTCAGATAGGCAAGGCTTTCAGAAACGAGATCACCCCAGGCAACTTTACCTTCCGCACCATTGAGTTCGAGCAGATGGAGTTTCAGACCTTCTGCAAGCAGGGCGATGACGAGGAGCTTTATGATTACTTTAAGAATTACGGCATCAAGTTCTTCAATATGCTGGGTCTGCCGAGCGAGAAGCTCCGCCACCACGACCACGAAAAGCTCGCCCACTATGCAAAAGCAGCCTGTGATATAGAGTACCTCTTCCCCTTTGGCTGGGGCGAGATCAACGGTACACACAACCGCACCGACTTTGACCTCTCACGTCACAGCGAGTACAGCGGAAAGAAGCAGGAATACTGCGACCAGACCACAGGCGAAAAATTCACCCCCTACATAATAGAATCCACCTACGGACTTGACAGGATAGTGCTTGCCGTCCTCTTTGAGAGCTATCAGATAGAAGAGCTTGAAAACGGTGACAGCAGAGAGCTACTGAAGATCGCCCCCTCGCTTGCTCCGATAAAACTGAACATCTGCCCGATAAAGAAGAAATTCCACGCTGAAAAAGCACATGAAATTATGGATATGTGCAAAAAGCACTTTATGGTCAGCTATGACGAGGCAGGCTCGATCGGCAAACGCTACAGAAGAGCCGACGCCATCGGCACCCCCTGGCAGATCAGCGTTGACGACAAGACCGTAAACGACAACATAGTCACCCTCCGTGACAGAGATACAATGCAGCAGATCGAGCTGAAGATAGAAGAGCTTATCCCCTACATCGAAGAGAGGATCAAGTTTGAATAAATAACATTTATAGAAAATCCGCACGGCATCTGCTCCGTGCGGATTTTTATGGATCATTTAACTTTTACTTTACATTTGGCTGTCTTTTTTGAGCCGTCCTTGGCTGTGAGGGTTATTGTAGCTTTGCCTGGTTTTTTTGCTTTTACTGTACCTGACGAATTGACGGTCGCTATCTTTTTATTAGAAGATCTCCAGCTTACTCGCTTGTCCGTCACTTCGATCGGATTCAGTACTGCCTTAAAGTGAGCGGTCTTACCTTTTTTGATCGATAAAGATTTACCTGTGATATATTTACCATTATGCTGTATATCTATCCTGTCGGTTTTTATCTTTGTGGGCTTGTCGTTGTCAACATATACCTTGCAGGAAACCGATTTTTTTGAGCCGTCGTTGTAGGTTGCGGTAACTGTAACGATACCGTTTTTCTTGGCTTTGAGCTGTCCGTACTCGGATATAGTGGCTACATCGGGGTTTGAGCAAGTCCAATCTGCGTTGTAGGTGCCGTTGGTTATGTTGTCCCCATAGACGATACTGTCAAAGCAAACCTGAGTGTTGAGAGTAAGCTTTGTAGCTTCATTGGTTTTAATGAGTTTTTCACCCAAGATATCTATATCCCCTACCGCATCGTAATTCACATCTATCATCTGCATGCATTCGCCGCTTATGCCGCTCATACTCTCGGATCTTCCCTTGAACGGACTGAACTCTGCGGCGACACCGTACCAGTTGTCTATTTCCTGCTTAAAGCAGGAAATACCGACATACTTGTTATTCGGCGATATAAGGGCTGCATAGTGTCCTGTTTCCTGCTCGATGTCGTTTCGGATCCAGTCCTCTTTTTCCGCATACCATTGTTCGATTCCCCTCAAAAGTCCGCTGTAATTCCAAGCAAGACACTCTCCGTAGGTTTTTTCGCCGTTGGAGCTTTTTGCCGTAAAGCACTCTGAGCCGTTCGGTCGCAGGTGCGACTCATAGACGGTGCACTCCGATGCTCTGAGTACGGCGATCTCCTCAAGGTCGGATGACCACTTGATCGGCACATAATCCTCCAAGGAAAGTCTTTTGCCGTTTTTGGGACTTGGGTAATGCTTTTTGCAGGCTTCATATCTTATATAATTTATTCGGCTCAATATTTTGTCCTTGGTTGCAGTATAGTAGTTTCCCCTTACTCCGACCCAGGTGCATCCGCTTGACGGATTACCGGATACGGCAGTACGTACAGTTGCTGCATTGACCGACAATCCAAATACCGATGCGACAACAGCAACGGCTGTTACAAACGAAATAATTTGTTTATAAGCGGATCTCATATTCGCCTCTGATATACATTTGTTTATATTTGGTGGCTATGGAGATGTCCATAGCCACCAAGACTAATTCTACCACAAAAACAACGTATTTTCAAGGCAAATAATATCTGAGAGAAAAAATATTTATAAAAATATCGATGTGATTTTTGTATATTTTTCCGAAATGTTTACAAGTATAAACTTGCATTAACAACCGCTTAAACAGAGGTTAATATTTTCTTAATCTTCTCTTAATATATGCAAAGGTTTCGTCCTCACCCTTGTCTGCAAGCATACGCAGCAGCAGCTCCAGCTCCTGTGCGGTATTGGGGTGCATATATGATTTTGCTTTACCTTTTTCAAAATACTGTAAGGGTGAACTATCGGTATAATTCTTACCATTGTAGATCATTCCTGCCGCCACACGGTCGCAGAACATCTCAGCCAAATACTTAAACGGCATCTCCACAGGCTCCATCTCTCTGGTTTTTGGATTGTAGTCCGTCCAGTATTCATAGTGATGCCGATTCCTGCCCTTGTGGTGCATCCAAGCCCTGGAATAGCCGTATGACTCACGCTCTCCCTCGGTAGGACTTTTTTTGCCGGTGTAAAACCTTGCACCGGGTATAAACTCAGTGGGACTGTATTTCGACAGATCATGCCTAAGCCCCTGCCATAAGATCCCACACCGAAAACAATTTCTTATCACCTTGTGACGGTGCTTTGTTATAGTCCTGAAATGACCGATAACCCCAGCCATAAATATCCCCTCCAAGGGTA
>CACYCD010000158.1 GCA_902772755.1 uncultured Ruminococcus sp. | reverse complement strand
TCCATATACTTTCATTTTAATGCACCTCCAAGGCATTATTGGCTAGCCTTATTATAACCCATAAACGATAAAATTACAAGAGTTTTTCTAATGAATATTGAAAACTATTTTTGTATATAATTACAAAACGGCGGTTCAGACGAACCGCCGTAACAACTCATAATTATTTTACCGTAACAGTTATCTTTGCAGATTTGAGAGAGCCGTCCTTTGATGTGGCAGTAATAACACACTTACCCTTTTTAACACCCTTGATATTGCCGTTCTTGTCGATGGTTGCGACTTTTTTGTTGCTTGTTTTGAGTGTAACCGCTCTGTAAGCTGCATTTTTGGGGCTGATGCTGATGCCGAGGCGGTAAGTCTTACCCTTTTTGACGGTGACTGACTTTTTGCTGAGAGTTACCTTTTTGACTGCAACCTTGAACTTGCACTTGCTTGTGCTGTAGTTGTTGTTATTGTTCTTTACAAAGGTATTTGCATACGAGCCCTTGTCGCCGTAGATCACAAAGCCGGGATTGACTCTGTAATTATAGTAGCCTGTACTCTTGTTAATTGAGTAAACCTCTGCGAAGGGTGCGGACTCAATGGTTTTGCAGGTGGAGGGGATATAGACGGACTTGATCTTTTTACAGCCCGCAAAGGCTCTGTATCTAAGTGTTTTGAGCTTGGTTCCCAGGGTGTTGCACTTCACCTTTGAACAGCAGGCAAAAGCCTGATTTTCTATTTCGGAAACCTTTGTAAAGTTGAGAGTATTGGCGAGGTTCTCACACAGAGCAAACGCCTCTGAGCCGATGAAGGTCACGTTTTTAAAATTGAAGCTGCCTGTCAGCTTTGAGCAACCTAAAAATGCGTAATCGTCAACTTTTTTAAGCTTGCTTCCTGCAGAAAACTTTGTGAGCTTTGCATCCTTGCGGAATGCACCCTTGCCGATAGTCTTGATGTTTTTTGCACCGGAAACTTTTTTGAGCTTTTTACACTCATTAAAGGCATACTCACCGATCGACTGTACCTTGCCGAGCTTTACGGTGGTCAGCTCTTCCAGCTGATAGAAAGCATAGTCGCCGATCGACTTTACCTTAGGGAAGCTGACGGATTGAAGCTTCTTGCAGCCGTAGAAGGCATCCTTGCCTATAGAGGTAGTAGCTTTTCCCGATACGCTTTTAAGATTTACACAGTCATAGACCGAATATTCACCGATGGGCTTTGCTCCCGACAGGGTGAGCTTTTTGATTGAAGAAAGACTGTAGATTGCACGGTCCTTGAGACCGCCTGCATTGACCTCAATTACATTCTTTGAGCTGTTGCCAAAGGTATAGCTATCGAACATAGCCTTGGGAGCACTGACCTTTGCAAGATTGTTGCAATATGCAAAAGCATAGGACTGTATCTCTTTTGCGTTGGGGAGGGACACTGTCTTTAACAGATCACAGTCATCAAAGGCAGATTCTCCTAAAGTCAATGGACCGGGGGCAGTAAAGCTCTCCAGCCTTGAACAGTATGAAAATGCGTACTTGCCGATCTCTTTCAGCGTGGAGGGCAGGTTATTTATGCTCACCAAAGCTGACTCTGACGCAAATGAGCGTTCACCTATTCTGGTGAGCTTACTGTCTTGTTCAAAGGTTACCTTGGTGACATTATTTAGATAGGAAAATGCGTAGTCGCCTATCTCTGTAACACCGCTTCCGATAACTATGCTTGTGATCGGGTCGGAGGTAGTGTTGCTGTAACGCCAAGGTGTACCATAGCTCGAAGTGTAGTTGGGCATTGCACCTGTTCCGCCAATTCTCATCACTCCGTTACTTACGCTCCAAGTCAGAGCTGAACCGAGGATATCACCCGAACCGTCTGCTCCGCAAACGATCTTTGATGTTTGTTTTGCGTATGCAGGCATAACAGCTGCAACAGAAACTGTCATAACTGCCGCCATTGCAATAGCGATCATTTTTTTCATATTTGCCTCCTGAATTATTAATATCAGAATAATATTATCACAAATAATATCTTTTTTCAAGAAACAAAAAAACTAAAGAATTTGTTTTATCCTTTGAAAAGTTGGTAATCTTGATAGTCATTCATATCGGGTGTTTACAATTGACGGGACAAGTGATAAAATAGTATACAAGGTGATTTTTATGACAAAGACAAGCAACGTGATCTTTAAGATCTTTGCAGTTATTCTGGGCATATTTACGGCACTTACGATATCTCTGTCCTCCACCTACGGCATAAACGGAAATGTGTTCAGGCTGGACAGGCACTCCGAGCCGGCAAAGTATTTCTGGGTCTACTCAATAATAATCCTGGGCGGTATCACGCTGGCACTGGGTATGCTACTGCTGTTCAAGGTGATAAACGGCTTCAGCAAAAATCAGCTGAGGATCACTGCCGTTGTGCTTATTGTCTTATTCTGCACAGGCTGTTTTGCTGTTATCTTTCTCTTCCCCACCATTCCCATGACAGATGCTTTTTATGTGCATGATACTGCTATCTCATTTGCAAAAGGTGATATCACTCAGATAGACGGCACTTCAAACTACTACCGAAAGTACAGCAACAATAATATGATGGTTTACCTGCTTGCCGTGATCTACGGTGCGGCACACAAGCTGGGGATAACAGACCTGCTGACCGTGGGCAGGTGTGCAAATGCACTTGCGATAACGGGCTGTGAGCTGTGCTTTTATTTCGGTATAAAAAAGCTCACGGGCAGGCTCACTACCGCAGTGAAGTTTTTGCTCGTGAGCACACTGTACCCTACAATGATGCTGATGTCCTCTTGGGTTTACACAGCAACATTCAGTATGCCGCTTATCGGATCGATCGTTCTGCTGAGTGCATATCTTGTCAAAACAAAGTCAAAGCCGGTCACTGTGATACTTTCCGCTGTGTGCGGACTGATTGTGGCAGTGGGGTATTTTCTGCGTCCCATCGTTGTTATCATTGGTATCGCTTATGCGATATGTCTGGCACTGTGGGCTGTACGTGACAAAAAACGGTTGGCAAGATCGGCAGCTGCGTTGATATCGGCACTGGTGTTCTTTGTCGGGGGATTTGCCGTTTGCAAGGCTATTGACAAAAAATACTACACGGGCAGTGACAGAAATTTTCCGCTTTCGCACTGGATAGCTATGGGGCTTTTGGGTGACGGCACATATAATCAACAGCTGGTCGATATGGCACAGGCATCTGCCACCACCGAAGAAGCCAATA
>CACYCD010000157.1 GCA_902772755.1 uncultured Ruminococcus sp. | reverse complement strand
CTTTCATCTCCCTTGTTTATTTGCCTTTCACTAAAAAGACAAATAAACATGCTGTTTGGTTTTATATTTTTTGAAATTTTTATGTAAAAATATCATCTTTGTATACCTGCACAAACAATCATTTCATTTATTGTGCAATTCAACAGACGTCATTTATTCGGATATTTCGCACTCCCTGCCGGTATGACAGGGGGTGCTTATTTGGGGTTATGCGTATTTATTTAACAAGCTTACTTTGTAACCTTTACATGGAGATAGGCAACTCCCTCTTTTGGAAACTCATTATTGTAGGAGAGATTGAGCCAATGGAAAAACGACTGCATATCTTCAGCCTCTTCAAAGTAATAATTCACCGTAAAGACCGATTCACCCTCGGAGATACCCGTGATAACGTGCTGTTTAATAACTGCAACAGAAGTATCTGTACCTTCATCAAATATAAATGCTATTGATTCTACCCAATCATCAAGCAGTGAGTAAATACGTGAAGCTTCGGTAAAGGATTCACCCTCTTTGAGCGAAATGACAACATGAATGTTGTTATCATTATCACGGTAATGACTGCCTTCGGGGAAAATCACGGTACGTCCGCCTGCTGCAAATGAATTTCCGTTTGCTGTATACGCCCGAACATAGTATGCTACAAAGCGTATGCCGGATTCCTCAATGGGCAGTGTACAGGAGTTGGTTTTGACTTTCTTAATAACCTTGTCTGTATCGGCATCAAAAATCTTGTATGATGTAGCGTATTGGATTTTATTCCACTTCAAAACTATCTTTTCGCCGTTTTGAGTGACCTTGATGCTGTCCGGATTACCGGGGATAACTCCTGCCTTTCCGGCGGAAGCAAGAGAAACAGATTTGCCGTTTACCGCCTTGACCTTGTAGATATATTTAGGACCTATGCCGATCGTATTATCCTTGTAAGAAAGAGCGGATACAGTGGCGATCTTCTTGTACTTGCCTATCAGCTTGCGGTAGACAAAGTACTTCTTTGCACCTGCTGACTTTTTCCAGCTGATCTTCATACTGTTAAGCGGAGAGCCGGTACTGCCATTTTCTCCCTTTATTTTGGAAATAACAGGAGCTTTAAGCCTTATGAGCTTTACTGCGGCAGATACTTTTCCGCCCACAGCCTGAACCTTGTAGGTGTAGGACTTTCCTGCCTTTGCCTTTGTGTCGGTAAAGGTGGTCTTTTTGACAGTCTTGATCACCTTTTTACCACGGATAACCTTGTACGTCTTCGCACCCTTGACCTTTTTCCATGTCAGCTTTACACCCTTGGCGGCATTTACAGCCTTTAGGGATTTTACCTTTGCAAGTGAAGCAGCAGAAGCCGAAAAACCTGCCGTCCACAACGAAACAGCCATAATGCCTGCAAGCAAGATGCTGAGTATTCTTGTCTTTTTCATAGTTGTCATCCTTTCACATCAAAAATTTGAAAACCGAATATCACTTATCTGATATTCGCCTGTGGCGAGCGTCCGTACCCTTGCTTGGGTCAAATATTAACTGTACATCTCTTTCATCTCCCTTGTTTATTTGTCTTTCACTAAAAAGACAAATAAACATGCTGTTTGGTTTTATATTTTTTAAAATTTTTTTGTAAAAAGCACAACTTTGTATATCTGTATAAAAAATACTGTTTTCACTTGTGCAAAAACACAATCATTTTAAAACACCACACATTTTGCAAACCTTATTCACTCAACCTTATTATACACCCCCCTGCATTTTTGTCAATATATTTTTTATATATTTAATATTTTTATTGCAACTAAATAAAAACAGGCAGACACCTCATTTGAAGTATCTGCCATACATAACATTTTGCGATTATTTAAAATAATTTACTCCCGACTCAAAGATCTTCATATCTTTTTCAAACGGCACATTGGCGTAGAGGTTTTCTCCCTTTCTTTCGCTGTGACCCATTTTTCCGAGGATACGTCCATCGGGTGAGGTTATGCCCTCTATTGCACAGACAGAGCCGTTTATGTTATAGCGGATATCCTCCACAGGCTTTCCGCTGAGGTCAACATATTGTGTGGCTATCTGTCCGTTTGCGATGAGCTTTTTGAGAGTTTCATCATCTGCAACAAATCTGCCCTCTCCGTGCGATACAGGAACTGCGAAAACATCACCTGCATTGACAGATGAGAACCACGGCGACTTCACGCTGGTTATCCTGGTATACGCCATATGGCTGATATGTCTGCCGATGGTGTTAAATGTCAGAGTTGGGGCATTCTCTGCAATTTCCGTTATCTCTCCGTTGGGAACCAGTCCTAACTTGATAAGTGCCTGGAAGCCGTTGCAGATACCCAGTGCAAGACCGTCCCTGTTTTTTAACAGGTCGCTGACTGCCTCGGCAACAGCAGGATTTCTGAAAGTAGTTGCAATGAATTTGCCGGAGCCGTCAGGCTCGTCACCGCCCGAAAATCCTCCGGGGAACATAAGTATCTGACTTTCGGCTATTGCCTTCTTCATAGCCTGTATGGTTTCCTCAATATCGGAGGGTCGCAGATTCTTGACTATAAGCGTCTGCACCTCGGCACCTGCCTTTTCAAAAGCACGCATCGTATCGACTTCGCAGTTTGTTCCGGGGAAGCAGGGGATAAATACCTTCGGCTTAGCCGTCTTTATCACGGGTGAAGCGGTGTTTCTCTGCGTATAGAGCGGTACATCAGTCTGCATCTGAGGAACTTCGGCTTTTGTCGGGAACACCTTTTCAAGCGGTGCAGTCCACTCTGCGATCAGCTCGTCAAGCGAGAACGCTTCACCGTTTACTGTTATCTCCGCCCTGTCGGTGGTAGTACCCAGTTCATAGAACAGCAAGTCTCCGTCCAGCTCTGCACCGTCTTTCAGTTCAAGTATGAGCGAGCCTGACAGCGGAGCAAACAGCTCCTGTGCCGTGTACGTGTAATCCGCTGTGAAGTCAAAGCCCAACATATTTCCGAACGCCGACTTTGCAACCGCAGCCGCACAGCCACCCTCTTTTACTACAGATGCCGAGAGAACCTTACCCTCATCAAACAGCCTGTACACAGCCCTGTACATTTCTTTGAGCTTCTCCCAGTCGGGCATAAGTGTTTCCTTATTTTCGGGAACAGGCACATAAATGACCCTTGAACCTGCCTGCTTGAACTCTGCGGAAACCGTCTTGCTAGCCTTTGTCATAGCCACGGCAAAGGAAACGAGTGTAGGCGGAACGTCCAAATCCTCAAACGAACCTGACATTGAATCCTTTCCGCCGATAGAGGGCAGACCGAGGTTTATCTGTGCCTGCATTGCTCCGAGCAGAGCAGCGGCAGGCTTTCCCCAGCGTGTGGGGACATCATGCAGTCTTTCAAAATACTCCTGGAAAGTCAGCCTTGCTGTCAGCGGATCTGCACCGATGGCAAGCAGCTTAGAAGTGCTTTCGACCACTGCATAAGCCGAGCCGTGGAACGGACTCCACCTGGAATTACCGGGGATAAAGCCAAACGACATAGCGGAGGCGTCGTCGGTTTCTCCCTTGATAAGCGGAATCTTGGCAGCCATAGCCTCCTGCGGAGTGAGCTGTGTTTTTCCGCCGAACGGCATAATTACCGTAGCCGCACCGATGGAAGCGTCAAATCTTTCCGCAAGACCTATCTGAGAGCATACCTCCAGTCTTGACAGATTCTTTTTGAAAGCGTCCTTAATGCTCATCTCTCTGAGGGCTTCGGGAACGTTCTCCCTGTAGCAGTCCTCCTTGTCGGGAACGGCTATTGAAGCACTCGCCACCTGAGTTACGCCGTTTGTATTGAGAAATTCACGGCTGATATTTACAATGGTATCGCCACGCCAATTCATAACAAGTCGGGGAGTCTCCGTAACGACCGCAACCGCAGTAGCCTCCAAATTTTCTTTTTGGGCTTCTGCTATAAATTTATCTACATCTGCCTTGTCAAGCACCACTGCCATTCTTTCCTGTGATTCGGAAATTGCAAGCTCCGTACCGTCAAGACCCTCATATTTCTTTGTTACCTTGTCAAGAGAAACCGTCAGACCGTCCGCAAGCTCACCTATGGCAACGCACACACCGCCTGCACCGAAGTCATTGCACCTCTTGATCATTTTGGACACAACGGGATTTCTGAACAATCTCTGTATCTTTCTCTCCGTGGGAGCATTACCCTTTTGCACCTCTGCACCGCAGGTTTCGATAGAGGACTCGGTATGAGCTTTTGAAGAACCTGTTGCACCGCCGCAACCGTCACGACCCGTGCGACCGCCCAACAGTACGATCACATCATCAGGAGCAGGCACTTCACGGATGACATTCGCCTTTGGGGAAG
>CACYCD010000156.1 GCA_902772755.1 uncultured Ruminococcus sp. | reverse complement strand
TCTTAAGCAAGGACTATCAATTTATCACATCTACGTTACCGACTCGGAAACACTAACAGTTTCAGCAAGTACAATCTCACGACTTATCAAGTATCACCAGTTAACAGCTACGATTCTTGATCAGCAGCGTGTTGTAAAGCTGAAACCTCGCAAAGGTAAGAAGGAGGAAAAGAAAGTTGAACCTAAATGCCGCATAGGAAGAACGATAGAGGATTATCACTCATATATGAAATAACATCCGGATGCCTCAACCGTCCAGAGTGATACCGTTATCAGTCAAATAGGCGGTAAGTGTCTTATTACGATGATTTTCCCGAAGCCCGGATTAATGCTCGCTTTTCTTTGTGATTATCACACCGCTGCCTGCATAAAATCTAAATTTGATGCAAATTGCAATAGCAAGTTGCAACAAAATTTATGTCTGTAGTAGAACGCCGCGAGTTTTTCGAGGGAGGAGCGTAGCGACGAGCGAGGAAAACTCGCAGCATCGCAGTTCACCCAACAGCGTATATGCGATTGAGTTCTTGCTCAAACAGCTCCTCCGGTGTACGGTAGCCCAGAATCCTCCTGGGAAGGTTGTTGATCTTATCGGCAAAGAATAGGATGCCATCGGCACTGTAGTCGTCTATACCTTTCCATTTTAGGATAAACCGACGTAGCATTTTGTTGTGGCATTCATTTGTGCCTTTCTAATAAGAAGAATATTGATGGGAAATATATGGCTAGCCTTTGGATTCAACTTTAGCGAGATTGGCAAATTCAGATCCGTTATCGCCGGTTATGCTCTTGAACACTTCTTTGTATTTATCTCCGAACTGTTATATGAGACCGGCTAAGGGTTCATCGATTGCATCGGCTGAATAATCTCGTACCTTGATCCAGATGGACTTTCTCAGCTCTATTTCTACGATAGTCATTACTTGAGATTCACCCTCTGCATTTCTGCCGATCACGCTGTCAATCTCCCAGTGACCAAATTCTTCTCTGGTATCTACAGAATCAGGACGCTGCTCAATACTGTTACCGAGTTTTCGCTTGTTTTCTCGTGTTTTCTTGTTTTAGTTTTTCTGGACAGATTATCTGGTAAGTCTATATAGTTGTACAGCGTTTTTGTGCATACCATTTCTTTATCTGTATACAGATGATTCGCTTTAGCGTATCCCACATAAGCATCCGGTGACCAATCCTCCTCATAAAAATGCTTCTCAACATATTTCAGAAAGGCTACCGTTTCCAAGGCACGGTAATTCCGACGGCTATTCTTACGGTGTTCCAGATACACTTTCTCTGCGACGTCAGCCTTATATCTGGGTACTGTTCCGTTGTATAGCCATACCATGCCACCATCGATTTCGTTCTTGATGGTGTTATATGGTCTGCCGAGATGCTTGGCAATTGCATATTTTGTCCAATTATCTTTCAGACGAACCTCAATATCATGACGTTCTTCTGATGTGATGTGTTGATATTTCTTGTGTTCTGTGTTACAATTTGAATTGTCCATAGTGATTATCCTTTCGAATTGGTGCTGCTAACTCAATTCTACTACAAAATCATCGCTGTGGATACTTTTTTATTATTTCAACTTCATTTTACAATGTGCCTATACTATTCTTTCAACAATATATTGACTTTTCAACATAAAAACTAGGGGTTGTGAAGAAACAAGACTTTGAAATCTGTTTCTTCACAGCCCCTCGGTTTATTTATTGCTTACAGAAGCTCAATTATAGCCATTTCGGCTGCGTCGCCACGACGGGGACCGATTTTTGTGATCCTTGTGTAGCCACCTTTTCTGTCGGCATACTTGGGAGCAATCTCGGAGAAGAGCTTGTGAGATACGGACTCTTTAGTTACAAAGCCCATAACAAGTCTTTTGTGGTGGAGACTGTCGTCCTTAGCGATTGTGATCATCTTCTCAGCCATAGCGGAAACGTCCTTGGCACGAGCAAGAGTAGTTTCGATTTTGCCGTTTTCAAGAAGGAAGGTAACCATAGCTCTGAGCATAGCCATTCTGCTGTCGGTTGCTCTTCCCAGTTTTCTTTTACCGGACATTTATGTCACTCCTTTACCCTATTGTTGGAATTGTAAGTGGATTAAATTTATTCATCTTCACTGCGAAGCGTAAAGCCCAGACTATTGAGCTTTTGAACGACCTCTTCAAGAGATTTGCGTCCGAGGTTACGAACCTTCATCATATCCTCTTCACTTCTGAGGATAAGGTCCTCAACGGTATTGATGCCTGCACGCTTTAAGCAGTTGAAGGAACGCACTGAGAGGTCAAGCTCTTCGATGGTCATTTCAAGAACCTTCTCCTTGCCCTGGTCATCCTTTTCAACCATAACCTCGGTAGTTGAGCCTGTATCAGAGAGGTCAACAAAGAGGTTGAGGTGTTCGGTGAGAACCTTTGCGGCAAGAGAAACCGCCTCCTGTGCATTTATTACGCCGTTTGTCCACACGTCCAGCGTGAGCTTCTCATAGTCTGTGACCTGACCCACACGGGTGTTGTCAACGGAGTAATTAACCTTGAGTACCGGTGTATATATTGAATCTATCGGAAGCACACCAATGACATTGTTGCCTGAGAGCTGCTTGTTCTTTGACCCGGGAACATAGCCTCTGCCCTTGTCAAGGGTGATCTCCATATTAAGTATTGCACCTTCACCGAGAGTAGCAATATGGAGGTCCGGAGTAAGGATCTCGACATCTGCATCGACCTTGATCGCATCTGCCTTGACCTCTTTGGGACCAACTGCATTTATTTCCAATGTTTTAGGGCCGTTATCATAGAGCTTGCACACGAGGCTCTTCATATTAAGAACGATCTCTGTGACATCCTCTTTTACGCCCGGAATAGTTGAAAATTCATGAAGAACGCCGTCAATTTTGATGGAGGTAACAGCAACACCCTCCAATGAGGAGAGGAGTACTCTTCTCAAGCTGTTTCCCAAGGTGTTGCCGAAGCCTCTTTCAAGAGGCTTGACAATAAATTTGCCGTACTTTCCGTCTGAGGATAATTCCTCTGTTTCGATGGTGGGCTTTTCGATTTCGATCATGCAAAATACCTCCTAAAACAATTGTGGTTGTTTATAATAATCTACAGTGTAGTGGATTACTTGGAGTAAAGCTCGACGATAAGGTGTTCCTCGATGGGGAAGTCGATATCCTCTCTCTCAGGATTTGCAATTACTTTACCGCCCAAAAGGTCGCTTGATTTTTCAAGCCACTTGGGAGCAACAACGGAAGCGTTCTCGCCGTCTGCAATAGCCTTAAAGCGGTTTGTTGAACGGCTTGCTTCCTTTACTGCGATAACGTCGCCAACCTTAACGAGGTAAGAGGGAATGTTTACCTTCTTGCCGTTTACCGTAAAGTGGCTGTGGTTTACGAGCTGGCGAGCCTCACGGCGAGTAGCTGCAAGACCGAGTCTGTAAACAACGTTGTCCAGTCGTCTTTCGATAAGGGAGAGAAGCACAGAACCTGTTTTGCCCTCAGCTTTTTCAGCCTTTTCATAGTAGGCTCTGAACTGCTTTTCCATAATGCCGTAAACGAACTTTACCTTCTGCTTTTCATTGAGCTGGAGGCTGTATTCGCTCTTCTTTCTTCTTGTATTACCGCCGGGGTTTCTGTTGGAAGTCTTTTTGGAGTAACCCATAACGGCGGGTGAAATGCCGAGTGCCCTGCAACGCTTTGCAATTGGCTGCATATTCTTTGCCATAGATAATTTCCTCCTTAATAAATACTACACACGTCTTCTCTTGGGAGGACGGCATCCGTTGTGCGGAATGGGTGTAACGTCCTTGATCATTGTGACCTCAAGGCCTGCTGACTGAAGAGCACGGATAGCTGCCTCACGTCCCTGACCGGGTCCCTTGACATAGACCTCAACGGACTTCATACCATGTTCCATAGCAGCCCTTGCAGCTGTTTCTGCTGCTGACTGAGCGGCAAAGGGTGTGGACTTTCTGGAGCCTCTGAAGCCTAATTCACCTGCACTTGCCCAAGACACAGCGTTGCCGTGTGTATCGGAAATCGTAACAATAGTGTTGTTAAAAGTGGACTGAATGTGTGCGGCACCTTTTTCAATGTTCTTTCTGTCCTTGCGGCGACGCACGATCTTTTTGTTTGCTGCCATTGCTTTATGTCCTCCTTACTTCTTCTTGTTAGCCATGGTCTTGCGGGGACCCTTACGGGTTCTGGCATTTGTCTTGGAACGCTGACCTCTTACGGGCAGACCCTTTCTGTGACGTACACCACGGTAACAACCGATCTCAATAAGTCTTTTGATATCAAAAGCAATGTCTCTGCGAAGGTCACCTTCAACCACGCAGTTCTTGTCTATATAATCTCTTAACTTGGAAACATCTTCCTCTGTAAGATCTCTAACTCTGGTATCAGGGTTTACACCTGTTGCTGCTATAATGTCTGTAGCAGTTTTTCTTCCGATTCCATAGATATAGGTCAAGCCGATCTCAACTCTTTTATCTCTGGGTAAGTCAACACCTGCTATACGAGCCATTGTGCACCTCCAAAAAAATTAAATAGTTTTTCATTAACCCTGACGCTGCTTGTGCTTGGGGTTCTCGCAGATTACCATAACCTTGCCTTTTCTCTTGATAATCTTGCACTTCTCACAGATTTTCTTTACTGAAGGTCTGACTTTCATCAATATCATTCCTTTCCAAAAAACACGCTTTTATATATTAGCTTACTTGGTTCTCCATGTAATGCGACCCTTTGTGAGGTCGTATGGACTCATTTCGATCTTTACCTTGTCGCCGGGCAGTATGCGGATGTAGTTCATCCTCAGCTTGCCCGAGATGACTGCAAGGATCTCATGGTCGTTTGCAAGCTTTACCTTGAACTGGGTGTTGGGCAAAGCTTCGGTTACTGTACCTTCTACTTCGATAACATCTTGCTTAGACATTATATCCTCCGAACTGATTTACTACACTTCTGATCTGACGGTTTGTTTCATAGCACTCGGCAAGGCTGTTTGTAGCCTGAAGGTGGATAAGCTTCTTTTTCTTTGGCTTTTCCACCCGTCGGCGTTTGCCGTCTGCTATATATGCGTAATCTTTATCAAGCCCCAGCACCACAAAGAACATATCCTTGTCACGCCCTGCCTTGGCTTTTACAATACTGCCCTGTTTTATCATACAGCCCCCGTCAATCTATATCGGGGACGGTAAGAATTTTGGGACCGTCTGCCGTAATGGCTATTGTATGCTCAAAATGAGCCGCAAGACTTCCGTCAGCAGTGACGGTAGTCCACTTGTCGGGGAGTACTCTTACCTCATAACCTCCGGCATTTACCATAGGCTCGATCGCAATGGTCATACCGGGAATCAGCCGGACACCCCTGCCCGGTGTTCCATAGTTAGGTACACTTGGGTCTTCGTGCAGTTTCGCACCTACGCCGTGGCCGACAAAATCTCGTACCACCGAGTAGCCGCGAGCTTCGACATACCTCTGGACAGCCGAGCCGATATCACCGACTCTGTTGCCTGCCTTAGCTGCCTTGATGCCCTCAAACAGGCTGTTCTGTGTTGCCTCCAGCAGGGCTTCCGCCTCGGGACTTACCTTGCCGCATTTGAAGGTATAGGCATTATCTCCGTGAAATCCCTCCAAGAAGGCACCCACATCTACACTTACGATGTCGCCCTCTCTGAGGATCTGTTTTTTACCGGGTATGCCATGGATAACCACGTTATTAACTGAAACACACGCACTTGCAGGAAAACC
>CACYCD010000155.1 GCA_902772755.1 uncultured Ruminococcus sp. | reverse complement strand
GGGCTTGGAAAGCTCTTTTACTATGTCGTCAAGCGTGGGCAGTCCTATGCTCAGCTGTTCGGCAAGCTTTTTTGTGCCGTAGGCGGTCACACGTGCCATCAGTCCGGAGTAATCACCTGCTTTTATTTCCTTGGCGGAATATCCAAGCAGCTTGAGCAGTTCTTTTGCACTCTTGTAGCTTTCGGGGTGAACGGCGGTATTGTCAAACGGTTCACAGCTTTCGGGTACTCTGAGGAAGCCTGCACACTGTTCAAATGCTTTGGGTCCCAGCTTTGGGACTTTCTTTAATTCTGCACGAGAAGAAAACGCTCCGTTCTCCTCACGGTACTTCACGATGTTACTGCACACTGTCTTGTTGAGTCCCGATATCCGCAGCAAGAGCGAGGGGGAGGCGGTGTTGAGATCTGCACCCACGGAGTTTACACAGTCCTCAACAACTCCGTCAAGTGCCTGTGCAAGTCGTTTTTGTGGCATATCGTGCTGATACTGACCCACTCCGATGGATTTTGGATCTATCTTGACAAGCTCCGCAAGCGGATCTTGAAGCCTTCTTGCGATGGAGACGGCACTTCTGAGAGTGAGGTCAAGCTCGGGAAGCTCGGTGGCTGCCAGCTTTGAAGCGGAGTAGACGGACGCTCCCGCCTCGCTCACCATCATATAGCAGACCTTTCTGTCAGCTTCCTTTATCAGGTCGGCGGCGAAGATCTCTGTTTCCTTGCTTGCCGTGCCGTTTCCTATTGAAATTATGTCAACGCCGTGTTTTTTGATGAGGTCAAGGATCTTTTTCTTTGACTCGTTTGCACGTTTTTCTCCGTGGGTGGGGTAGATGACAGTTGTGTCAAGTACCTTGCCGGTGCTGTCTACCACTGCTACCTTACAGCCGGTGCGGTAGCCCGGGTCAAGCCCCAGCACTACTCTGCCCTTTACCGGGGGCTGCATAAGCAGTTGTTTGAGGTTGAGTGCAAAAACTTTTATTGATTCCTCGCAGGCTGTTTCCGTCATAGCGGTACGCAGCTCCCTCTCTATGGAGGGGAAGAGCAGTCTTTGATAGGAGTCGTCACAGGCTTCTCTCAGGATTTCTGTGCATTTGGGATTTCTGTTGCGTATCATAACTGAGTAGATGATGTTCATCGGCAAAGTGTTGTCGCAGTCTACGGATATTTTCAAAAATCCCTCTTTTTCGCCACGGTTCATAGCCAGCAGGCGGTGGTTGGCGATCTTTGCCAGCGGTTCGCCGAAATCGTAGTAGGAGCTGTAAACGCTGTCCGCTTCTGCATCGCAGGCGGTCGATCTCAAAGCACCCTTGGCAGTCACTGTTTTTCTGATCTGCTTGCGTATCTCGGCATTGTCGGAGATGTACTCCGCAATTATGTCCTTGGCACCCTCGATCGCTTCCTCGGGGGTATTCACTTCTTTTTCGGGATCTACAAACCTCTTGGCTTCCTCGAAGGGGTCAATATTCCTGTCCTGCCTGAAAATTATGACAGACAGTGGTTCCAGACCTCTCTCCTTGGCAACGGAGGCACGTGTTTTTCTCTTGGGGCGGTAGGGGCGGTATATGTCCTCCAGCTCGCTGAGGGTAACTGCTTTGTCAAGTGCAGCGGAGATCTCCTCGGTGAGCTTCTCCTGATTTTCTATTAGCGTTCTGATTTCCTCACGGCGTTTGTCAAGATTTCTGTAGTACTCCAGCTTTTCGGAAAATTCCCTGATGAGCTGATCGTCCATTGACCCGTGCATCTCTTTTCTGTAGCGTGCGATAAAGGGTATCGTGTTGCCCTCATCGAGAAGAGCCGTGATATTCTCGGCGTACTCCTCTTTGATATCAAATTCCTGAGAAAGGATTTTTATTATATCCATAATTCACCTCTTAAAAATTATACTGTACATTATATCAAACATCGGCGTTTTTTGCAAATGTTTTTCCGGCTTGACAAGCCTGCTTATTCTGTGATATGATAACTCGGTATTATGGGCTGTTTTCGGAGGGTGATCACAGAATGGATTTTTGTTTAAAATCAGAATATAAGCCCACGGGCGATCAGCCACAGGCTATTGAGGAGCTTGTAAAGAGCATTGAGAGCGGAAACAGGGAGCAGACGCTTCTGGGCGTGACCGGCTCGGGCAAGACCTTTACAATGGCAAATGTCATAGCAAGGCTCAACCGCCCCACTCTGGTGCTTGCACACAACAAAACGCTTGCCGCACAGCTTTGCTCGGAGTTCAAGGAGTTCTTCCCCGACAATGCAGTTGAGTACTTTGTTTCCTACTACGACTACTACCAGCCCGAGGCGTACATCGCTTCTACCGATACTTATATTGAAAAGGACAGCAGTATAAATGACGAGATAGACAAGCTCCGCCACAGTGCCACCCTAGCCCTGTCGGAACGGCGTGACGTCATTATCGTTGCCTCTGTTTCCTGCATATACAGCTTGGGAAACCCGATAGATTACCGCAATATGGTGATCTCTCTGCGTCCGGGTATGGAGAAGCCGATGGACGAGCTTGTAAAAAAGCTGGTCGAATTGCAGTATGAACGCAACGACATCAATTTTATCAGAAATAAATTCCGTGTGAACGGCGACACTCTGGAAATATTTCCAGCCGCCGCCTCGGATCACATCATAAGAGTGGAGTTTTTCGGAGATGAGATAGACCGCATCTCAGAGATAAATCCCCTCACGGGCGAGCTTATTGCAGTGTTGAAGCACGCCGCTGTCTATCCTGCCTCGCACTACATCATACCAAAGGAAAAGCTGGAACGCTCTATCTGCCGTATTGAAAAGGAACTGGATGAGCGTTTGGAGTATTTCAGGGAAAACGGCAAGCTGCTTGAAGCCCAGCGGATAGAACAGCGTACACGCTATGACATTGAGCTGCTGCGTGAGATAGGCTTTTGTACGGGAATAGAGAACTACACAAGCGTGCTTGCAGGACGTGAGCCGGGCTGTGCACCCTATACCCTTATGGACTATTTTCCAAAGGATTTTTTGCTGTTTGTCGATGAGAGCCACGTCACCCTTCCACAGGTCAGGGGAATGTACGGCGGAAACCTCGCCAGAAAAAAGAGCCTCATAGACTACGGATTCAGACTTCCGTCAGCCTATGACAACCGCCCACTGAGCTTTGACGAGTTCTACGACCGCATAAATCAGGCGGTGTTCGTGTCTGCGACCCCGGGTGACCTGGAGCTGGAAAAAAGCTCGGTCATAGCAGAGCAGATAATCCGACCCACGGGACTGCTTGACCCAAGCATAGAGGTCAAGCCCACCGAAGGACAGCTGGACGATCTGATATCGGAGATAAATATTCGCATAGAGAAAAAACAACGCACGCTCATCACCACCCTCACAAAGAAAATGGCAGAGGATCTAACGGACTACCTTGAAGAGATGGGTATAAAGGTTAGGTATATGCACCACGATATAGATACAGTGGAGCGTATGGAAATAGTCCGTGATCTGCGTTTGGGTGAATTTGATGTGCTTGTGGGCATAAACCTGCTGAGAGAGGGTCTTGATATACCGGAGGTTTCTCTGGTTGCAATTCTTGACGCCGACAAAGAGGGCTTCCTCCGCTCGGAACGCAGTCTTATCCAGACGATAGGCAGAGCCGCCAGAAATGCCGAGGGCAAGGTTATCATGTATGCCGACACGGTGACCCCCTCGATGGAGAAAGCCATCAGAGAAACTCTCCGCCGTCGTGAAAAACAGCAGGCTTATAATGAAGAACACCACATCACCCCCAAGACCATCAGCAAGAAGGTTGCCGATGTGTTGGAGATAAGCACCCACAAGGACGACAAGCGACTGAAAAAACGTCTGACAAAGAGCGAGAAGAACAAGCTGATAGAGGAGCTGACAAAGGAGATGAAGGCAGCGGCAAAGCTGCTTGAATTTGAACACGCAGCCTATATCAGAGATAAGATAAACAAGTTGAAGGGAGAAGGTTAAGTGGCAAAGAAAAAGAAACAGCCCTCCTACGGAAATGAAAGCATCGTCACCCTAAAGGGAGCTGACAGGGTACGCAAAAGACCTGCAGTTATTTTCGGCTCGGACGGCATAGAAGGCTGTTGCCATTCAGTCTTTGAAATTCTTTCAAATTCAATAGATGAAGCCCGTGAGGGCTACGGAAAAGAGATAACCGTCACCCGTTTTTCGGACGGCTCATTTCAGGTAGAGGATCACGGCAGGGGAATACCCGTTGATTACAACAAAACCGAGGAAAGATACAACTGGGAGCTTGTGTTCTGTGAGATGTACGCAGGCGGAAAGTACAATAACAATGACGGAGAAAACTACGAGTTTTCGCTGGGTCTGAACGGACTCGGACTCTGCTCTACCCAGTACGCCTCGGAGTATATGGATGTAAATATCCGCCGTGACGGAGAAAAATTTTCCCTGCATTTTGAAAAGGGAGAAAATGTCGGCGGTCTGAAAAAGGAAAAATACGACAAAAAGGACACGGGAACCATCATAAAATGGAAGCCCGACCTTGAAGTGTTCACCGATATAAATGTGCCGGCGGAGTATTTTCTGGACGTTATGAAGCGTCAGGCTATCGTCAACGCAGGCGTGAACTTCATTTTCAGAAATCAGGTGAACGGAAAATTTGAGATCACCGAGTTCAGGTACGAAAACGGCATAACCGACTATGTAAATGAGATAGTGGGAGAAAATGCCCTGTCGCCCGTGCAGAGCCGAAGCATGGAGCAGAAGGTGCGTGACCGTGCCGACAAGCCCGAGTACAAGTGCAAGGCAAGTGTTGCATTCGCTTTTTCAAACAAGGTATCCCTGCAGGAATACTACCACAATTCCAGCTGGCTGGAGTACGGCGGTTCTCCCGAGAAGGCTGTCAGAAGCTCCTTCGTTTACCAGATAGACAGGTGGCTCAAGGAGAACGGCAAGTACACGAAGAACGAAAAAAAGATAACCTTCGAGGACGTGGAGGACTGTCTTGTGATCGTGATATCGGGATTTTCGAGTATGACCTCCTACGAGAACCAGACCAAGAAGGCTATCACCAACAAGGGCATCAGGGAGGCTATGACGGAGTTCCTGCGTCATGAGCTTGAAATATATTTTATTGAAAATCCCCTTGATGCGGAGAAGATCTGCGGTCAGGTGCTGATAAACAAACGAAGCCGAGAGGACGCAGAAAAAACCCGTGTCAGGATAAAGAAGAGTCTGACCTCCACAATGGATATGACAAACCGTGTGGCAAAGTTCGTAGACTGTCGCAGCAAAAAGCCGGAGGAACGAGAGCTGTTCATCGTTGAGGGTGATTCGGCTCTGGGTGCCTGTAAGCAGGCGAGAGATCCCGATTTTCAGGCTATTATGCCGATCAGAGGCAAGATACTGAACTGTCTGAAAGCCGACCTCAACAAGATTTTCAAAAGTGATATCATAACAGATCTGCTCAAAGTGCTTGGCTGCGGAGTGGAGGTCAAGTCGAAGGCAAACAAGGATCTTGCAGCCTTTGACCTAAAGCTTCTCAGATGGAACAAGATAATCTTCTGCACCGATGCAGATGTTGACGGCTTTCAGATAAGAACTCTCCTGCTGACTATGGTCTACAGGCTGACACCAACGCTGATAAACGAGGGCAGGGTGTTCATAGCGGAGTCACCGCTGTATGAGATAACCACGAAAAATCAGGTCTACTTTGCCTATACCGAGGCTGAAAAGGAAAGGTATATCAAGGAGATCGGCAAGGAAAAATTCACCGTGCAGAGAAGTAAGGGACTTGGTGAGAACGAACCCGAAATGATGAACCTCACCACCATGAACCCCGAAACACGCCGTCTTATCAAGGTTATGCCCGATGATGCAGAGAGAACCGCACAGATGTTTGATGTACTGCTGGGTGACGACCTGCAGGGCAGGAAGGATTTTATAGTTGAACACGGTGCAGAATACATCGACAACCTTGATCTGAGCTGAGGAGGTGAGCTTAATGGCAAAAAAGAGAGAAAAGAACACACCAAAGCTGAAAAAGATCAGCGGAGTTATAGAGGGTGCCGGGGAGATAGAGGAGCAAAAGATCGCCTCTACCATAGAAGAAAACTATATGCCCTACGCTATGAGCGTAATTATGTCACGTGCTATCCCCGAGATAGACGGCTTCAAGCCCTCGCACAGAAAGCTGCTCTATACTATGTATAAGATGGGTCTGCTGACGGGTGCAAGGACAAAATCCGCAAATATCGTGGGTGCTACAATGAAGCTCAACCCCCACGGAGATTCCGCCATCTATGACACTATGGTAAGGCTTTCAAGGGGATATGAGGCTCTGCTTCACCCTTATGTGGATTCAAAGGGAAACTTTGGAAAATTCTACAGCCGTGATATGGCTTGGGCGGCTTCAAGATATACCGAGGCAAAGCTGGACAGTATCTGCAATGAGCTGTTCAGGGATATCGACAAGGATACGGTGGATTTTGTTGACAACTATGACAACACCATGAAGGAGCCTACCCTGTTGCCTGCCTGCTTCCCCTCGGTGCTGGTGAATGCCAACACGGGCATAGCTGTCGGCATGGCATCGAATATCTGTTCGTTCAATCTGAGGGAGGTCTGCGAAACCACAGCCTCGCTTATACGTGACCCGAACCACGATATTATGTCAACACTGCCTGCTCCCGATTTTATCGGAGGCGGTCAGATAGTCTATGACGAAGAAGCGATAAAAAAGATATACGAAACCGGCAGAGGCGGCATAAAGGTAAGGGGAAGGTACGAGTACGACAAAAAGAACAACTGCATAGATATCTTTACCATACCGCCCTCGACCACGGTTGAGGTGATCATAGAAAAGGTAATTGACCTTGTAAAGCAGGGCAAGGCAAAGGAAGTGTCCGATATCCGTGATGAAACGGGTATTGACGGACTGAAAATAACCATTGACCTAAAACGTGGCACCGACCCCGACAAGCTTATGCTAAAGCTCTACAAGATGACGACCCTGCAGGACAGCTTCAGCTGTAACTTCAATGTGCTTATAAACGGCGTTCCCAAGGTTATGGGCATAAGAGAGCTGCTCTGCAGGTGGATAGAGTTCCGCATCGGCTGTGTCAGAAGAAGGACTGCCTTCGATTTGAAGAAAAAGCAGGACAAGCTTCATCTGCTCAAAGGATTGGAGCTGATTCTGCTTGACATCGACAAGGCAATAAAAATCGTCAGGGAAACCGAAGAAGAAGCAGAGGTAGTTCCCAATTTGATGGCAGGCTTTGGCATTGACGAGATACAGGCGGAGTACGTAGCGGAGATAAAGCTCAGACATCTCAACAAGGAGTACATCTTAAAAAGGATATCCGAGATAGAAGCTCTTGAAAAGGAGATAGCGGAGCTTGAAGCAATTCTTAAAAGTGACAGGCGGATAAAGACGATAATCGTCAAGGAGCTTAAAGGTATAGCCGACAAGTACGGCAAGC
>CACYCD010000154.1 GCA_902772755.1 uncultured Ruminococcus sp. | reverse complement strand
TTTTCTTCTATTTTTTGTGATATAATACTCATGGCATAGCCCTCCCGTGGTTGTTGGTTCAGTATAATTATACCACATTCCGAGGTGATATGCCATATTTTTTACGATTTTATTTGGATTTTGGGGATTATGTGAAAGTTTTGGTGTAGGAAGTTTGAGTTCATAAATATATTATACCACAAAAGGCACATAACCGCCAGTGTTTTCGGTTATGTGCCTTATTGTTTTTATCAGAGCTGTTTCTTCACAGCTGCTGTGTTATTCCGTAAACAGGTCCTTCAGTTTATCCATGAAGGATTTGTTTTTTTGGTAGTTTTTGTCTGATGAGAGTCTTTGGAGTTCTTTTATTAGTTCTTTTTGTTTGCTGCTGAGGTTTTTGGGGATTTCTACTGTGACTTTTACGTACTGGTCTCCTCTGCCTCTGGAATTTAGGTGTGGGAAGCCCTTGCCTTTGAGCTTGAAAATATCATTTGGCTGTGTACCCTCGTGAATGCTGTATTTGACCTTTCCGTCAAGGGTGGGGACGGTCACCTCGGCACCGAGGGTTGCCTGTGCAAAGGTAATGGGCATATCGCACCACACGTCATCTCCCCTTCTCTCAAATACTGAGTGAGGACGCACATTTACATAGACGTGCAAATCACCTGCGGGACCTCCGTTGATACCGCTGTTGCCGTGTCCTCCGACATTAAGTATCTGCTCGTCATTGATACCGGCAGGGATATTTATGTCAACTGTCTTGCTTTTGCGTATCCTTCCTTTTCCGTCACAGTGTCTGCACGGCTTATCAACTACTTTTCCCTGACCGTGACAGGCATCACAGGATCTTTGGGTCTGGACTACGCCGAACGGAGTACGCTGGTTAATTGTGACCCTTCCCGAACCGCCACAGGAGGGGCAGGTTTTGGGAGTTGTTCCCTTTTCCGCACCCGTGCCGTTACACTCGGGACAGGTCGAGATAGCCTTGTACTGCACCTGCTTTGATGTACCCTTTGCCGCTTCTTCAAATGAAATGAACACATTTGCCTCAACGTCCGTGCCACGTCTGGGGGCATTGGGGTTGGAGCGTCTGCCACCAAAACCGCCGAAGCCACCAAACACTGAGTTGAAGATATCTCCCAAATCAATATCCTGACCGAACGGACTTCCGCCGGGACCGCCTGCACCAAAGTTGGGATCTACGCCTGCGTGACCGAACTGGTCGTATCTAGCCTTCTTCTCCTTATCGGAAAGAACCTCATACGCTTCGTTCACTTCTTTGAATTTGGCTTCCGCTTCTTTATCTCCGGGGTGGAGATCCGGGTGATATTTTTTTGCACACTGTCTGAATGCTTTTTTTATATCCGTCTCGCTCGCATTTTTGTCTACGCCGAGTACTTCATAATAATCTCTTTTTTCTGCCATAAGTTTCACCTCTTAAGGGTTTGATAACATAAGCTTACACAACTATACATTATAACTGCATAAGCCTATATTATCAAGTAAAATTTTACTACAAGGCTGCCCGAAGATGATCGGGCAGCCCTTTATAAAATCAGTCTACATCTTTAAAATCTGCATCGTACACATTGCCGTCATTATTTCCGCCGTTGGGAGCTCCGCCCATATCGGGTGCAGGACCTGCCTGTGCCTGCTGTGCTCCGTTGGGGGCAGCGTTCTGATAGAGCTTCTGTGCAACGGTGTTCAAGGTCTTTTCAAGGTCTTCCTTGGCAGCCTTGATAAGGTTGGCATCGTCCTTTGCACAAGCGTCCTTGACAGCCTGAGCCTTGGTATTGAGGGCAGTCTTATCATCGTCAGCGATCTTGTCGCCGTTGTCCTTGACGAGCTTTTCTGCCTGATAAGCCATATTCTCAGCCTCGTTCTTAGCGTCAACAGCTTCTCTTCTCTTCTTGTCCTCTGCAGCAAACTGCTCTGCTTCCTTGACAGCTTTGTCAATGTCATCCTTGCTCATTGAGGTTGAGTTGCTGATCGTGATCTTCTGCTCCGAGCCTGTGCCGAGGTCTTTTGCGGATACGTTTACAATGCCGTTGGCATCTATATCAAAGGTAACCTCGATCTGGGGGATTCCTCTGGGAGCAGGAGCGATTCCTGTGAGTGCAAACAGACCGAGCTGCTTGTTATCCCTTGCAAACTCTCTTTCGCCCTGGAGGACGTTGATCTCAACCTGTGTCTGGTTGTCTGCGGCAGTTGAGAATACCTGGCTCTTCTTTGTGGGGATAGTGGTGTTTCTGTCGATGATCTTTGTCATAATACCGCCCATTGTTTCAACACCGAGTGAAAGCGGTGTAACGTCAAGGAGGAGAAGTCCGTCAACCTCGCCGCCGAGAACGCCTGCCTGGATAGCGGCACCGATGGCAACACATTCATCGGGGTTGATGCCCTTGAAGGGTTCTTTGCCGATGAGACTCTTTACTGCTGTCTGAACAGCAGGGATCCTTGAAGAACCGCCTACCATAAGGACCTTGTCAATCTCGCCGATGGAAAGACCTGAGTCGCTGAGTGCCTGTCTTACGGGACCCATTGTTGACTGTACAAGGTCGGCTGTAAGCTCATCAAACTTTGCTCTGGACAGGGTGATATCCATATGCTTGGGACCTGTTGCATTTGCGGTGATGAAAGGAAGGTTGATGGAAGCCTGAGTAACACCCGAAAGCTCTATCTTTGCCTTCTCGGCAGCTTCTTTCAGTCTTTGCATAGCCATTTTGTCGGAGGTGAGGTCTACGCCCTCAGCTTTTTTGAACTCGTCTACAAGCCAGTTGATGATCCTCTGGTCAAAGTCATCACCGCCGAGTCTGTTGTTTCCTGCTGTTGCAAGAACCTCCTGAACTCCTTCGCCCATTTCAATGATACTTACATCGAAAGTACCGCCACCGAGGTCATACACCATAACCTTCTGGTCGTTCTCTTTGTCTACACCGTAGGAGAGTGCAGCTGCTGTAGGCTCGTTGATGATTCTTTTTACATCAAGACCTGCGATCTTGCCGGCATCCTTTGTAGCCTGACGCTGTGCGTCTGTGAAGTATGCTGGAACAGTGATAACAGCCTGGGTAACTGTTTCTCCGAGGTAAGCTTCGGCATCTGCTTTGAGCTTCTGGAGAATCATTGCGGAAACCTCCTGGGGAGTGTAGCTTTTTCCGTCAATCGTTACCTTATATGCTGAACCCATCTCTCTTTTGATGGAAGAGATAGTCTTTTCGGGATTTGTGATAGCCTGACGCTTTGCGACCTGACCTACCATTCTTTCTCCGTTCTTGCCGAAAGCGACAACTGACGGAGTTGTTCTTGCACCCTCTGCGTTTGCGATTACAACAGGCT
>CACYCD010000153.1 GCA_902772755.1 uncultured Ruminococcus sp. | reverse complement strand
AGATCCGTCACCTCAAATTCGATGTCATACTCGTCCTCCAGCATTCCGATAAGACGGGCAATGGTCATAGAGTCGAGTATTCCGTCGTCTACGATTGCCGTCTGAGAGGCAAAGTCCACTCCGGGTTTAAGTCCGTTGAGTATTTCTATCAGCTTATCCATTTTGTACCTCCAAAGATTTATAAATATCTAACAACTGTAGTCTGTCGATCTTGCCGTTGGCATTTTTCGGCAGTTCCTTGATGTGCCTGATCTCATCGGGCTGCATATATGCAGGAACATTTTTCTTGACCTGTTCAAATACGGCATCCTTATCGGAGCTTCTTCCTGCGTAGAAAAGAATGATCCGTTCGCTGTCCTTGTCGTAGACGCAGGCACAGCCCTTGAGCCTTGCAAAGCCGTTGGCTGCCGCTTCGATCTCGCCAAGCTCAATGCGGTAACCGCTGCGTTTGATTTGAAAATCAATGCGGGAAATGTACAGTATTTCCCCTCTTTCATTCATTTTGACCAGATCTCCCGTTTTATAAACTGTTTCGGGATAGTGGGGATTGAGCGGATTTTGCACAAATACCGCCTCGGTTTTTTCAGGGTCGTTGTAATATCCGCAGGCTACAAAGCTTGATCTGATGTACAGCTCTCCCTCTTCGCCTGTTTGTGCCTGTGTTCCGTCCTCTTTTACAATGAAAACGCTGCAGTTATCACAGTGTTTGCCAATCGGCAGGCTCTCAGTGTCGGAAAATTCCCTGTCAACCACATAAAATGTACATATATCCGTAGCCTCTGTCGGACCAAAGAGATTTGCAAATTTTACCCCGTCCAGGCTTTTTATCCAGTAATTCAGCTGTTTTACAGGCATAACCTCGCCTGCAAAAAGAACCGTGTGCAAAAATCGGGGTTTTTCAACATCAAAGACCTTCCAGTTTGAAAGGATAGACATAGCGGTCGGTACCCAGTAGAGGGTATTTATCTTATTTTTGTTTAAATACTTCACCATATTTATGGGGAAGGAAAACAGGGTCTTTGGTATGATATTGTAGGTACAGCCACAGGCAAGGGTCGAATACAGATCGGTGACCGACATACTGAAATACAGCGGTGTCTGAGAACCGAATACGGTTTCCGCTGAAAAGTCAAATTCCTTTGTCACCCAGTTTATGTAAGAAATGAGTGAACGGTGATTTACCACAGTACCCTTTGGCGAGCCCGTTGAACCGCTGGTAAAAAGGATATAGGCGATATCAAGGTCAACGGAATCGTTCCTGATGCTCTTTAGTGCGATCTCGTCAGACGGGGTGTTGATGATCTCCTCATAAAAAAGTACGGTGCTGTGCTTCTTGAATTGCTGTGCAAGGACAGCATTTTCCTTGTCTGCGATTATCAGCGGAGATTCAAGAGTCTGCAAAATACTTTGGATCCTGTATTCGGGGGATTTGGTATCAATGACCGCATAAAAGCTTCCTGAATACAGTGTTCCCAGCATACATTCAATGCAGCTGCAGCTTTTGTCGAGCATGATCGCAACGGGCTTTCGGCTGCCGTAGGGTAGCAGAGCTGTCGCAATGCTTTTTGCTGCCGACATAGCCTGACGGAATGTTGTTTCTCTTGATTTGTCAACAAAACCAACTTTATTTGGATTGTTCTGTACGGTTTTTTCAAAAAATTCCAAAACGTTTTTCAAAGGTGAAACCTCCCTTGGATACACCGCTTTATTATATCATAAGCTGAACGATTTGTAAACACAAACATTAAAAAAAGACAGGGAGAATAAGCGTCCCTGTCTTGTTGATAAAATCACCTGTTATCTATCTCAGTTTTGATTTGGTCGAAGGTTACTCCGTATTTTTTGGCTATGTCTTTGGCGTAGGAGACTCCCTGGGGGGGTGCTATTTCGCACTTGAAGCTTCTTTTGCCGTCTTTTACTCCGGTGATAAGGCTCTGGACTCTGCTCTTTTTGCAGTAGGTGCTGTTGTACTCGTCAAGGCAGACTGCCAGCTCGTGCATGTGGGTGTTGAACACAGCTCTTGTTCCGAGATATCCCATTGACTTGATTACGTCCTTTGCTATAAACACGCCCTCGGCAACGTTGGTGGTCGCCAAGCTCTCATTGAGCAGCAGCATTGACTTGTCGGTCGCCACGCTGAAAATATCCGACAGACGCTTGCTTTCCTCGCCGAGACGTCCCAAGTCTACCGTGTCGTTTTCGTCGGCGGGGAAGTGGGTATAGATGTTGTCCACGGGGTCATACTCAAAGAAGGTCGCAGGAACATATATACCTGCCTGTGCCAGCAGGAAGCAGTGTCCCACTGCCTGGGTGAAGGTGGTTTTTCCGCCACGGTTGGGACCTGTCATAATAAAGATACGCTGGTTGTCGTCAAAGGTCATATCATTGCCGATTATCTCAAACTCCTCGCCCTTGGTGCGTTTGATGGCAAGCTTGATGTTGTAGATGTCCCTGCCAACGGCGGTGCGGTCGGTGTTGACGGCGTGAGGCTTGCACACGGGGAGCTTCTTCTCCTTCATCTTGTCTACAAGCTCGGCAAAGCGAATGTAGAACAGTATTTCGGGCATAAGGCTCACGAGTGAATATCCGCTGATGTTCACGTATTTTTGCAGGGTACCTTTTATTGACCTCACCAGTCTTTGGAGGATATCGGTAACTACTCTTTTCAGGCTGTCTGAGAGGGGGTCTGCACCCGTTGCAGGACCGTTGGAATCCACACCTACGGTTTTCATATAATCCTTGGCTTTGCCAAAACCGAAAGGTGAACCAAGTGTTTTGGGGTTTGACGGGTGAAAGCTCTTGCTTTTGTAGCTGTTGGGGTCGGAATTAAGCTCCTCACCCTTTGCAACGGTCATCTTCATAAAGTTGCGAAGCAGTCCGCTGTCGGTGATTTCGTAGCTGTTAAGAGAAATTATGCCTGCATTCTTAGGTTTTAAGAGGTCGTCAAGGTTCACTCCGATCGTGATGGAGCGAAGTCCCCTGGCTTCCTTCATAGCCTTGTCGATATCCTGCTTCAGGGCGTCGAAGCCTCCGTCCTCGTAGATGCTTTCGATACGCTCCTT
>CACYCD010000152.1 GCA_902772755.1 uncultured Ruminococcus sp. | reverse complement strand
TAAAAATTTCGGCTACTATTAAAAACGGCGTTGGAAAGACGACTTACAAGAGCAGTGATAAGAAGGTTGCTAAGGTCAGTGCAAAGGGTGTTGTAACGGCTGTCAAGAAGGGTACGGCAAAAATAACCGTCAGCAACAACGGAGTAAAGAAGATTTTCACCGTAACGGTAAAAAATCCGAAGCTGAACAAAACCAAAATAACCCTCAAAAAAGGCAAAACCTTTACTCTGAAAATCACCGGCAAGGTAGGTAAAGCCACATTCACCACCAACAAAAAATCAGTTGCCACAGTAAACACCAAAGGAAAAATAACCGCAAAGAAAAAGGGCAAAGCCATAATAACAGTAAAAACCAATGGCATAACCCTGAAAGCTACGGTGACAGTAAAATAATGCACAACCGCCACCCACAGAAACTTTCGCCCTTGTTGTATAGACAAGAAATATATATTATGATATAATCATTACAACAGTATAGGGAAGCGGTGGTTGTATGTGTTCAAAAAGCGAATTGCAGATAATTTTGTCGGAGATCGTCAAAACCGCAAGGGAAACATTTGCGGATCAATTGGACTCTGTTATCCTTTACGGCTCTTATGCCAGAGGGGATTTTACTCCCGATTCGGATATAGATATAATGATACTCGTAAAAGGGATAGAAGCTAAAGATCTGTGGAGATACAAAAAATCCATAATCAGCAAAGAATCTGAGCTTGGCTTAAAATACGATTTGTTGATCTCGGCAACCATCAAGGATATTGAAACTTTCAACAAGTATCTTGATGTACTTCCGTTCTATCAGAATGTAATGAATGAGGGAATCAAGGTCGCTTGAAAACTGAAAAAAACGCTCCTCGCTTTTGCGGGGAGCGTTTTGTAATGTTAAGTTTTAGAAAAATTTGTCGTGGATTGCGGCTACGGCTCGGTCGGCGTCGTCTTTGGAGATGAGGACGGAGACTTTTATTTCGGAGGTGGCTATCATCTGGATGTTTACGTTGTTGTTGTAGAGGGCTTCAAACATCTTTGTAGCTACTCCTGCGTGGCTTTCCATACCTGCACCTACGATCGAGATCTTTGCAACATTGGTGTGCAGTCTGATGTCACGGAAGCCGAGGGAATCCTGATTTGCTTTGAGGATGTCGATTGCCTCCTGACCCTTATCCAAAGCAACTGTAAAAGCTATATCCTTTGTGTCGTCTGTGCCGACTGACTGGATAATGATGTCCACGTTGATGTCCTTTGCCGAAAGCTTGGAGAACACCTTGAACGCAAAGCCCGGCTCGTTGGGAATACCCTTTATTGAAATTCTTGCGATGTCGCAGTCCTTGGCAACACCTGAAATGATCATTTTTTCCATTTTTGGTTTCTCCTTTACAATTGTACCCGGCTTATTTGTAAGGCTTGAAAGCACTTCAAGCTCTATGCCGTATTTTTTTGCCATTTCAACCGAGCGGTTGTTGAGTACCTGAGCACCCAGTGTTGCAAGCTCCAGCATTTCATCATAAGAGATCTCCTTGAGCTTGATAGCGTTTTTGACCTTTCTGGGGTCGGCGGTGTAAACTCCCTCAACATCTGTGAATATCTGACAGAGGTCTGCGTGGAGTGCTGCCGCAATTGCAACTGCTGAGGTATCGCTTCCTCCTCGTCCGAGGGTGGTTATATCCTCCTTGCGATTGATGCCCTGAAAACCGGCAACCACAACTATTTTGCCTTGGTCAAGCTCTTCCTTTATCCTTGTGCCGTCAACATTCTTTATTCTTGCCGAGGTGTGCGTGGAAGTGGTCTGGAAGCCTGCCTGCCAGCCCAGCAGGGAAATTGCCTGATAGCCAAGCTTCTGGATAGCCATTGCAAGCAGAGCGATCGAAACCTGCTCACCTGCTGCAAGCAGCATATCACGCTCTCTCTTCCTTGCCTTGGGGTTGATCTCCATCTGCTTTGCAATGAGGTCGTCTGTAGTGTCGCCCTGTGCGGAAACTACCACTACAACATCGTTTCCCTTTTTATAGGTATCGGTGACGATTCTTGCGACATTCATCACTCTTTCGGCATCGGCTACAGATGAGCCGCCGAACTTCTGAACAATAAGTCCCATTTCATAATCTCCTTCTCCAAAACAGCCCTAAGCGACTGTAGTTATTTCTCTTATAAATTGCCTATGCGGATAGCCTGTAGCACCCTTACTCCGTCAGCTTCAAGTGCAGAGAGCTTTTCCTCAATCTCGCCGAAGGTGTATTCCTTGGTGAGCAGGACGGTACAGCCGTCTGCGGTTTTGATCTCAGAATCGGGGAATACCTCTGAGGCGATCTCGCCGTCGCCCTCTACTCTGAGGTACACAGCTGTTATACTATCTTTATATGAGCGGATATTGCTTCCGTCACAGTCACTCCAGAAAACTCTCTTCCTCGTCTTCAAATGCTTACCGCAGTCAACGATATCGGCAACCACTGCGGAGGCGGTGGGGAGCTTGCCGGCACCCTTGCCGTAGAACACTACATCACCTGTGCAGTCACCCTTTACCATAATGCCGTTGAAAACATCATTGATATCGGAGAGAATGCAGTCCTTTGAAATGAGCATCGGGCATACGCAGATATCCAGCTTGCCGTCGGAATGTTTTTTGACATCGCCGATCAGCTTTATTACGTAACCCAGCTCGTTTGCATATTTTACATCTTCAAGGGTGATCTTTGTAATGCCCTCGGTGTAGACCGACTCGGGATAGACATGCTTGCCGAAGGCGAGGGAGGCGAGAATACATATCTTTCGGCAGGCATCGTGACCTTCGATATCGGCTTCGGGATTCCTCTCCGCATAGCCCAGCTCCTGAGCAAGCTTCAAGGCTGAATCAAAGTCCATATTGTCGTTTATCATCTTGCCGAAGATAAAGTTTGTTGTTCCGTTGAGTATGCCTGCTATCTCATCGACTTCATTTGCAACAAGGCACTGTGTCAGCGGTCTGATGATCGGGATACCGCCGCCTACGGACGCTTCATAGAGGAAGTTTGCGTTTGTGTCCTTGGCTATGGCGAGCAGCTCTGCTCCGTACTTTGCAACCAGCTCTTTGTTGGAGGTCACAACTGACTTGCCCTGTTTAAGACAGCGTTTTACATAATCGTAGGCAGGGTTCGTGCCACCCATAACCTCAACGACAATGCTCACTTCTATGTCGTTGATGATGTCCTCAAAGCTCTTGGTGAACCTGTCTGCAAGGGGACTGTCGGGAAATTCTCTGAGATCGAGAATGTATTTTATGTAAAGCTCCTCGCCCAGTGCGGTGAAAAGCTTGTGTCTGTGTGTGGTGAGAATTTCTGCGACGCCGGAGCCTACAGTTCCGTGTCCCATAATTGCTACTGAAATCATTGTTTATACCTCTTTCTTCCGTTATCTGAAATATATCAGTTTTGTTTTGGTGCTTCCGTGGCAGCCGGTGCAGGTGCCTGTGTAGCAGGCTCCGGCTCGGGCTGCGGCTCGGGTTCGGGTTCCGGCTCCGGCTCGGGTTCGGGCTTGGGAGCTTCCGTGGCTGCCTGTGTCGCCGCCTCTGTTGCAGGTGCAACTGTCTGATTTTCAGCCGGCTGTGCCTGTGTTGCTACAGGGGGTGCTGTGGTGTAGTTGTAGTAATCGTAATCGGTGTTGTAGCCGTTGTCGTTGTTGTAGGTGGAGTCGTTGTTGGTGTATACAGTACCCGAATGGTCGCCGTAGCAGTAGTCGGGCATCTTATCCTTGAAGTAATAGCCTGTGCGTGTGTTGGAGCAGTAGGAGGAGGCGAGCAGTCCCGAATTTACGCAGTAGGCGATTTCCTGCATATTTGCGGGGAAGTTGTACTTTTTCTTTTCCTTGCCCTTGAGATACTGCGACATTACCTTCTGGAAGGTAGAAGCGGCAACCGAGGTGTTGTGAACGGTTGACGGCATATTGAAGCCTGTCCATACTGCGAGTGTTGCATAAGGTGAGCAGCCACAGAACCAGCTGTCCTTGTCGTCATTTGTTGTACCTGTCTTGCCGATGATCTCCCAGCCACTTATCCTTGAACGCCAAGCCTCGGTGTTCTTTGAGTTTGAGATGTTGTAGAACAGCTCACGGTTCATAATAGCTGCTGTTTCATCGGAATACGCCTGGATAGGCATTGCATCACGGTTGTCAATGATTATTTTTCCGTCATTGTCGGTTACGTAGTAGTAGGTGTAGGGCTTGTAGTACTGACCGCCGTTTCCGAGGTATTCATAGGCGGCTGCCATCTCACGAACGGTAACACCGCCCGTCATACCACCGATAGACAGAGCACCGACCTGCTGACCGTCCTTGGGGTCAAGGTGGGTGAAGCCCATCATCTGTGTAGCCTGCTTGTATGCAGCCTTGGTGGTGATCTGATCCATAACCTGAGCGGCTGTGGCGTTTGAAGAAATTTCTATCGCATCGGGGAGGGACATTGAACCCTTGTAGCCCTGATACCAGTTCGGAGGTCCTTCTATGGGTGAGCCGTCTGCGGCTATCTGATAAACGTCGAGTGGCTTGTCCTTGACAAGTGAACCATAGGTCAGCAGGTTATTTTCAATTGCGTAGGGGTAAACTATCACGGGCTTGATGGAAGAACCCGGCTGCAAAGCCGACATGGTTGCGATATCGTGGACGAGGTTGCCTGACTTTTTGGTGGATGCACCTGTGGTGGCGATGACTCTGCCGTCATAGCCCATAAGCGTCATACCTATCTGCAAATCGGGATCTGAGCTTTTGTCGATGTCACAGCCTGCCTGTTCAATGAATTTCTGCATCTTCATATCCATTGCACAGTAGACCTTGTAGCCCTCGGTGTATATTTTATTGGAGGCTGCTGCTTTGGAGATACCCTTCAGCTCGGCTATATCCGCACAAAGGTCATAGTAAAGCTCGTCGATATACCAGTTCTGAACGGAAACTTCTTTCTTCTCCTTCTTCTGGTTATAGCCCTTAAAGGTCATTTTGGCGGATTCCTTCATAGCCTTGAGGTATTCGTCATCGGTGATAAGACCCTGCTCGTGCATCTGGTCGATAACGGTCTCTCTGCGGAGCTTGTTGTTTTCAGGGAACATCAGCGGATTCCACTTGCTGGGGTTCTGAGTTATTCCGGCTATTGCGGCACACTCGGCTATTGAGCATTTTTTGATGGACTTGCCGAAGTACAGCTGTGCGGCTGCCTCACAGCCCTGACAGTTGTTGCCGAAGTTTACAACATTGAGGTACGCCTCAAGGATCTGATCCTTGGTGTACTCCTTCTCGATGTTGATGGCACGGAAGATCTCTCTTATCTTACGGTTGAGAGAAACAGCATTGTCGTCCGTCAGGTTTTTGATGAGCTGCTGGGTGATCGTTGAACCGCCGTAGCTGCTTGTGCCGGACACCAGAGAAAGCACCGCACCGCCTGTACGCTGCAGGTCAATACCGTTATGCTCTTTAAAACGCTTGTCCTCAATGGCGATCATGGCGTCCTTCATCTGCTGGGGGATCTCCTGAAAATCGACCCACACACGGTTTTCGCCCGAGTACAGGGTCTGATATTCCTTCCAGTTGCCCTTCTCGTCCTGAACATAGATAAAGCTGGTCAGGTTAAGACTGGTTGCAACAAGGTCAATGCCTGTAGGCTCGGTGGCTATTCCGTAAATGTAGATAGCCAGACTGACGCCCACGGCGATGAGGGCACAGACAACGACCATGATCAGAGTGAAAATTATCTTCCACAATCCGCCGAAGAAATTGCTGACAAAGCCTTTTTTGTCAACCTCCACGTCGCTGTCGACCGTCTTTTTTTTGGCGGTTAATTTGCTGATGTCGGTTTCTTTCAAAACGACCACCTCCGATAAGTAAGGCAATAATGATTCCGTGTCCTGCGTCTTTTCATTTATATAAATATTAAAAATCTTCAAACGGCTAAGGACACAACTACGAATGATTATAACATTATTCTTTGCAAAAATAAACCTCTTTTAAATAATTTCCGCATATTTGCAAAAAAATTTTTTTTAAAACCGTATATTAGTGTGATTTTGCGGAAAAAATAATTCTGTATTGGAATAAATATGCACAGGCGGAGGTAATAAGTTTGAAACAATATATCCTGTTTATTTGTACGGCAGTGGTGATAATGGCGTTGGTGATCATCGGAGCACAGTATCAGCTCAAAAGCGACGAGCTTGAACTCAGCCGTACACAGACAAAAACCGCAGAAAATGTATACCTGCTGAAGGAAAGCGGCGGCAGGCTGTCGGTGTTTAGGGAGGGGGAGAGCCTGCCTATGCTCACCACCGATACGCTTGTGAGGGATCTGCCCCTGCGTGACAGGGAGAAGCTGAAATCAGGCTTTGAGGTCACGGGCGACAAAAGCCTGCGTGCGGCACTGGAGGACTATTGCAGCTGAATTTGTAATTTTTATGTAATCCCAAACATTGACAACCACACGGATTTATTGTACAATAGTAAGGATTAAAAAGACTTGTGTACTTCAAATAAACATTTTTTATATTTGTATGGAGGTGCAATATGATAAGTACAGTTATAGATCAGGAGCTGGGTCTGGAATTTCCGATTTTTCAGGGCGGTATGGCTTGGGTGGCAGATGCAAGCCTTGCAGCAGGAGTGAGCAATGCAGGAGGTCTGGGACTGATAGCTGCAATGAACTCCAACGGAGAACAGCTCCGTGCCGAGATCAAAAAGTGCAAGGAACTTACAGATAAGATATTCGGAGTAAATATAATGCTCGCCTCACCCTTTGCCGATGAAGCCGCACAGGTAGTTGTTGAAGAGGGAATAAAGGTAGTAACCACAGGTGCAGGTACTCCCACAAAATATATGCCGATGTGGAACGAAGCCGGCATAAAGGTGATCCCCGTGGTCGCTTCCGTGGCACTTGCCCGTATGGTTGAAAAGAGAGGTGCCTATGCGGTGATAGCAGAGGGCGGAGAGAGCGGAGGTCACGTGGGTGAGCTTTCCACAATGGCTCTTGTTCCGCAGGTGGTCGATGCCGTGAGCATTCCCGTCATCGCAGCAGGCGGAATCGCCGACGGCAGACAGATAGCGGCAGCTTTTATGCTGGGTGCAAAGGGTGTTCAGGTCGGAACACGCTTCCTTGTCTGCAACGAGTGTACGATCGCTCAGGAATACAAGGACAAGGTGCTCAAGGCAAAGGACCTCGACACCGTGGTAACGGGCAAAAGACTCGGACACCCCGTAAGAGGGCTGAGAAATGCTTTTACTAAGGAATATTTGAAGTGCGAGTTTGACAAGAGCAGCTGTGACGATGAGACACTTGAAAATATGGGCATCGGCAAGCTCAGAGCAGCCGCAAGAGGCGGAGACGTCAAAAACGGTACTGTACTTGCAGGACAGGTAGCGGCAATGGTCAAAAAGGAACAGCCTGCCCGTGAAATGATAGAAGAGATGTTCAAAGAGGCTGAGGAAGCTCTCAGGGGGGCAACACAATGGGTAAGGTAGCACTGGTTTTTTCGGGACAGGGTGCTCAGTACAGCGGAATGGGCAAAGAGCTGTACGACTGTTCACCCTCTGCCAAGGCTGTATTCGATATGGCGGAAAAGCTTCGTGAGGGTACGCTCAGGCAGTGCTTTGAGGGTACGGCGGAGGAGCTTTCCGTAACGGTGAACACCCAGCCCACGGTTTTTGCAACTGACCTTGCAGCAGCCGAGGCGGTGCTTGAAAAGGGCATAAGGGTCGATTGTGCCGCAGGCTTCTCCCTGGGAGAGATAGCCGCTCTGGGCTTCTGCGGAATACTTACTTATGAGGATGCTTTCCGTCTGGTCTGCAAAAGGGCGGAGCTGATGGACAAGGCGGCAAAGGCTACGCCGGGTGCGATGGTCGCCGTTATGAAAATTTCTCCCGAAAAGACAGAGCAGATCTGTGCGGAGTTTGACGAGTGCTGGCCTGTAAATTACAACTCGCCTATGCAGACGGTCGTTGCGATGAACAGGGATATCACGGAAAAATTCTGTGACAGAGTAAAAGCCGAAAAAGGCAGGGCAAAGGCTCTGGCGGTCAGCGGTGCGTTCCATTCGCCCTATATGGCTGAGGCGGCACAGGGTCTGTCGGAATTTTTGCAGGATATGGAGCTTTCTCAGGCTGAGGTTCCGCTTTACTCCAACTTTACCGCACAGCCCTATGAGGGGGACTACATCTCACTCATCACCAATCAGTGCAAAAATCCCGTAAAATGGCAAAAAACCATTGAGAATATGATAGCTGACGGAGTTGACACCTTCATAGAGGTCGGTGTGGGAAAAACCCTGTCGGGGCTTATCAAGAAGATAAACAGCGAAGTTAAGGTGTTCAAGGTCGAGAACAAAGCCGATCTGGACGCACTGGAAATATAGGAGGCAGTTATGAAGCTGGAAAACAAGGTCGCCGTTGTAACGGGCGGTTCAAGAGGAATAGGTTTTGCAACCTGCAAGAAGCTCGCTTCCGAGG
>CACYCD010000151.1 GCA_902772755.1 uncultured Ruminococcus sp. | reverse complement strand
CAAATACTCCCAACACTGTTAATTCTTTTTACTGCGGACAATGGACTTGACAACGGTTTCACGTTTGTTATATATCATAGAATTATCGGGATAGCTTCCCTTTACGATAGTTCCGGCGGCAATAACGCAGTTATCACCGATCTTGGTGCCTCTGAGTATAACACAGTTTGAACCAAACCAGCAGTGCGCTCCGATCTCTATCGGTGCGGTCAGATACTCCTGATTATCGAAAGCATCAACAGTGTCAAACCGATGATCGTGATCATAAAACTGACAGTACGGTCCTATCTGTGTCTGCTCACCTATCACGATTTTTTCGTGGCTGTAGATGATATTTCCTACATTTATTCTTACGCCGTCTTTTATGACAAGCTCTGCATTTTCCGTAGCCGCCAGCCTACCGCCGTCACTCATACGCACATAATCGCCGAGGGTCACCCTGCTGCTTCTTCGGAAGGTAAAGAACGTTTTTCCGTTGAAATACGGCAGTTTTCCGCACTTGAAATGCGGACACCTCAGCTTATACACAGTAACCTTGAGCAAGCTTTTGGCAGCATAAAAGCATTTTGAAATCATTCCCATTTATCTTTTCTCCGCACAATTTCTGAGACGTTTGTAAAATTCATTTCTCTTTTTTGTCAGTTCGGTGTTCACATATTTTTTAGAACGCCCAAACAGCTCACCACGCTTCTTATTGGCTTTCGACCAATCCTTAAGATACGGCTCTATCCTGTCGGCAAAAGCCTTGCCGTCAAGCTCATCCACCATAAGCTCGTCATCAAGCAGCTCGACAATTCCGTCAACACGTGAGCCTACACACAGCAGACCGCTTGCCATTGCCTCTATAACAGAACGGGGCAAGCCCTCACCTGTTGAGGGGAACACAAAGATATGTCCCTTCTTTAGCTCTGCCTGAACAGCGTCAAAGCCTGATTTCCAGCCGACAAAATCCACCTCAGCCGAAACCCCAAGCTCCTTTGCCAGGGCTTCAAATTCTCCTCTGAGATCACCGTCACCAATGAGTATCCCTCTGACGGAGTGACCTCTTTCCTTTAACAGTGAAAGAGCCTTTATAACAATATGCTGACCCTTGCGGTAATCAACCATTTCACCCGAATGTACCAGAGTTACGGGATCGGGCATTTTTGACGAGGTATCGGGGGCAATGTATTTATCCTCTGAGAGGTTTATCGTTGAGTACGAGCTTTCAAAATATTCATCGCTTTCACCCTTTATCCGTGCAGTTGAGGGATAAAGCTCCTGCAAAACTCGCTCGGTAACATAAGAAACACCGTTTGCTCTTTTGCACATACGCTTTGTCTGATCCGTGATGACCTTTTGAATTATGGGCTGGTAAACATTGTTCATTGACTGCTTTGAAAAATGTGTAGCCGGATTGTTCATCAGCTCAACGGCAAACGGCTTACCGCTTCTTTTTACTATACCGTAAGAAACCAGCGATATAGGACTCGGAGCTCTGAACATAACGCAGTCAGCCTGTGCAAGGGCGGTTTTCAGTGCTTTTTGAATCTCAAAGTAATGCTTGACGATACCGCCTGCACCCCTGAAATCGGGCATTCCGACAAAAGAAACCTCTTTGCGGTCGGAACGCAGTGCCTTGTTGCCGACAGCGTCACTCTCTTTCATTCTTGCACAGACGATCAGCTCATCAAAAACATTAAGATATCTGTCCCAGAACTGAACATTTGACTGTTTATCGACCCAGACCTCACCGTTTGGCAGTCTTGTAAAGTGCTGTTCCTGTATAACCAGTAATTTCATATAATAAACTCCATCGAATCAGAACACATAATTTATTATTCAGCTTGTTTCCTTCCCTTTTTGCTGCCCAGCAGTCTTGCACAGCAGTCAAAGCCAAAATGTACAAACGAAAATACTCTGCCCTTTTTCAGCAGTTCCTTAGAAACATACTTCACCAGCTTCATACCCTCCGATTCCTGCGAGGCATCTCCCAGTATATCCCTGTGGCGTGCTATCTCATAGCCCTGAATGAAGTTACGCTGATACTGTTCCTTTAATGTCAGGTTGTGTGAATGAAGCACCTCGGCATCTGCACAATATGCTATCTTATAGCCTGCATTTATCACCTTTGCGGCATAGAACATATCTTCATTTGTCTTTATCGGATAATCAAATCCGCCCAGCTTCTCATAAATATTTCTTCTGTAAGCAGCACATACATCTGAGGAAAAAAACGTCTTTATGCCCATTTCCGGGATATCGTCCCTTGAACGCACACGGCTCTGAGCAGGATAGTTGAACGTGCGTACCAGCTGTTCCATCCTTGTGGCATCCGGCTTGGGAAGCTGTCTTCCCGTTGACAGTGCGATTTGATCATCATTGAAAAACGGAGCAAGCAAGCGTTCTGTTAAATATTTATTGGCAGGTACGGCGTCCTGTGTCATAAAGATAACATAGTCACCCGTACTCTGACGCAAAGCCATATCTCTGGTTTTGCCGTGGTCAAAGTCCTTCCTCTTTATGGGGATAACTCTGACCTCGGGATATTTTTTCAGAAGTTCGACAGTCTTGTCATCGGACTCCGAATCCACCACGATGATTTCATCGGGGACAACAGCCTGAGCTTTTATCGAATCAATAAGACTGCAAATAAGACTCTCGGCATTCAGGGTAGGGATTATCAGACTAAGCTTATAATTCTTCAATCAAAACAACCCCTCTTTATTGCAATCATCAAACCAATCTTTGAAGGTATCTTCAAAGGAATAATGGAATTTATAGTCAGTTTCAGACAGCTTTTTGCCGCTGATATTTGTTGAGATCATCAGCTTTTTTACTCTGGCAGGGTGAATACCTACCTTTTTTCCGCCGATTGGTCCGAAAACATAGGCAGCAGGCATCAGTATCCATGAGGGGATAAGCATAATATGGCGTTTCATATCGGTAGCCTTCTGCATTGTTTCACAGATCTGCTCTATAGTGTAGGCAGGCTCGAATGTGCAGTTGAACACATCAACACCGACAAAGCTGTTGTCGATCATTCTGTACTTAAAGAACCTTACAAGCTCTTTTACATAAATACAGGCTTTTATGGTGTCTTTTCTGCCGGCATAGAAGAAATAGTGTTTCTTCTGACCCTTGTACAGACGGGTCATATTGCCGTGCTCACCCTTGCCGTAAACTATGCCGGGGCGGACGATGGTAAGCTCACGTCTGCTCTTGTCGGCATTCTGCCATTTTTCGTGTATTTTTTCAGCCACCAGCTTGCTTATGCCGTAGGGGGTATTGGGTGTAGGCAGAGTACCCTCTGTCTTTAGCTCCTCAGCCGCACCGTAGGGAGCTATGGAACTGGTAAAGAGGATCTTGTTTATATTGTGCTTTTCCGCAAAAGCAGTTACATTCTCTGCTCCTTTGATGTTGGTTTCAAAATACTCGTTATCGGGGTGACCCGGTGTACGGTGAACCGCAGCAAGGTTAAATATTATATCGTCCTTTGTGGGGACAAAATCAAATTCAATTGGCTTGCGGACATCAAGACGGATATACTCAACACCCTCGTTATTTTCTACTACACCCGGAACAACGCCCTCTTCACCGGGCATCACTATATCAAGGTCATAGATCTTGTCACCGGTTTTCTTGATATCCTTAAGCAAGTGGATCAGATGGGTGCCGATGAAGCCTGAGCCTCCAAAAATAATATAATTCATTTTCCGTTAATCCCTCCTGAACAAGTCTCTGGTGTAGACCTTATCCTCCACGTCATCGAGCACGCTGTCATATCTGTTTGCGATTATCGCATCACAGCCGGATTTAAAGCGTTCTATATCATTTACCACAAGCGAGCCAAAGAAGGTTATGCCGTCATCAAGAGTAGGCTCAAATATAATTACCGTTGCACCCTTGGCTTTGAGACGCTTCATAATTCCCTGGATCGAGGACTGACGGAAGTTATCCGAATTGGATTTCATAGTCAGGCGGTAAACACCTATCGTTATGGGACGTTCCTTGGCGGCATTCCACATACTGGAGGCAGTGTAGTAGCCTGCTTTTTCAAGCACTCTGTCAGCGATGTAATCCTTTCGGGTACGGTTGCTGTCCACGATCGCAGAGATCATATTTTGCGGAACATCCTGATAATTTGCCAGGAGCTGTTTTGTATCCTTCGGCAGGCAGTAACCGCCGTAGCCAAAGCTGGGATTGTTGTAGTGCTTGCCTATTCTGGGGTCAAGGCACACACCGTTAATTATCTGCTGTGTATCAAGGTCTTTCATCTCTGCATAGGTGTCAAGCTCGTTGAAATAGCTGACACGCAGGGCGAGGTAGGTGTTTGAGAACAGCTTGACAGCCTCTGCCTCGGTAAAGCCCATAAACAGCGTTTCGATATCTTCCTTGATCGCACCCTCTTGAAGCAAGCCTGCAAAGATCTTAGCGGCATCGGTGAGTCTCTCGTCCTCAAGATCCGTGCCTACTATTATACGGCTGGGATAGAGGTTGTCGTATAGAGCTTTGCTCTCTCTGAGAAATTCAGGGCTGAAGATTATATTTTTACTTCCCGTCTTTTCCCTGATCGACTTTGTATATCCAACAGGGATAGTCGACTTGATGACCATAACGGCATCGGGGTTATACTGCATAACCAGTTTTATCACAGCTTCAACAGCAGAGGTGTCAAAATAATTTTTCTTGCTGTCATAGTTTGTCGGAGCTGCAATAACTACAAAATCAGCATTCTTGTAGGCAAGCTCCGCATCAAGAGTCGCAGTGAGGTCAAGCTCTTTTTCAGCAAGATATTTTTCAATGTATTCATCTTGGATAGGTGATTTTTTGTTGTTGATAAGCTCCACCTTTTCGGGGATAATATCAACTGCATATACCTTATGGTTCTGGGATATCAATGTTGCTATCGACAAGCCTACATAGCCTGTACCTGCAACGGCTACAGTGTATTTCTTTTCCATAAAAACATCCTTATCGCACGCAAATAAAGGGCATCTATGAAAATTCATCACATTGAAGGCGGATAGTGTTCCGAGATACCCTTAAATAAAATATTATTCTGATTTTTTCTTTTTGTAGTAGCTGTACTTGTAATATTTGCCGCCTTTTTTGAGCAATCCGTCAGAGGTCTTGCCGTTGAATACAAAACCTATAAGCTTGGCTCTGGCAAAGTTCATCTGACGCATCGTTTCCTCGACTTTTTTAAACTCGGAAACAGCCTGTCTAATAACCACAAGGTAGCCGTCGATATAATTTGCAAGGATAACAGCATCGGAAACTATCATTACCGGAGGAAAGTCAAAGATAATGTAGTCATAGGTTTGCTTGAGTCTCTTGATCAGGTTGACCATATTCTCCGATTCAAGCAGAACTGTTGAATCCGGTGGGATATTACCTGCTGCAAGAACATCGATTCCTCTGTCGGTAAGGTGCTGAATGTTGATGTGGTCGTCCTCTTCAAGTCCTGCAAGACAGTTGCTCAGACCCGGAGCAGACTCGATATTCAGCTTTGAGGCAACTGTGGGAAGACGCATATCGCAGTCGATTATAAGCACCTTCTTTTGAAGCTGTGCGAAGGAAAGAGCGAGGTTTACGGAGATGGAGCTTTTTCCCTCACCTCTGTTGGCACTTGTTACGCCGATGCACTTGCAGCCCTTGCTGGGCATTGAGAACATAACGTTGGTTCTCAGGGTCTTAAAGGCTTCCTGAACGGAAAAGGATGATTTTTCGTTTAAAAACAGTGCCTGTGAATTTACTTCTTCTTTAACACGGATATCCTTCTTTTTCTTCATCATCATCACCCTTTTTTACCCTTGTTGTCTTGTTTCTCTTTATCTCTGTGTGCCTTTACGCTCGCATAGCCGTAGCCACCGTAGGAGCTGTAATAGTACTTATCCTTGTCCCTGGAGGCACTGAGCATATCGGGGATAATACCCACAACGGGGATCTTGAATCTCTCTTCAATCTCTTTTTCATCACTTACCTTGTCATCGATAAAGAATCTTATTATGATGTAGGCACAGGCGAGGGCAAAGCCGAGAGCAACACCAAGGATGCCTGAACGCTTGTAATCCGGCTTGTATCTGTACTCAGGTATCACCGGCTCGTCAATAATCCTCATTGAGCTTCCTTCAACTACCTTTGACACATACATCGGAGAAATATCACACACTGCCTTGGCTACCTTGTATGCCTCCTGTGGCGATGATGCAATAGCGTGGATATTGATGATCTCGGTGGAATTTTCGATTTCCGTCGATACCATCGACTTTAATTCTCTGTAAGAATATTGGTGATCAAGTGTTTCCGAAGCAGAGGTAAGCACCGCACGGCTGGTGAGTATCTCGGAATAGGTTTTTACCAGCTCCTGAGAAGCGATAATGTCCGAGCTTGTCAGCATTTCATTGGCAACGCCTGTCTTGTTGTTGATGTATGCGGTAAAGCTGGAACGGTAGCTGGGCTTGACAAACATTCTCGTGTAGCCGTAAAAAATGCAGCCAAATAATACTGCACACAGCACTATCAGCCACTTCTTTTTCCACAATGCCTTACCAAGGCGTATCAAATCGATTTCAGTGTTTTTGGGTTGTCCCGGTTGATTCTGGCTTTTAGCTGAGATATTTTCCATAATAGCTCCTTATCCCTGAACAAATTTTTCGTATCCGCACTGCCCGATACACTTTCGGTAATACAAATACCCGTAAAATACATTTGTATTCTACTACAATTTTAAAAAACTGTCAAGACTATAGACGTTAAAACGTTGTCTAATAAAAGATGTGGCGTTTTGCAAATATCTGTTTTATATAACTAAAACACCTCATTATTTTTCTTTTCAAAAATAATAAAAACAAAACCGTTCATTTTTTTGAATATTGAACGGTCTTGCTTTTAGATTATTATTATCGGATAATTGCGTTTTTCATAGCTTTTACATATTCTCCGACATACCGGGGTGCGTCCTTGCCGTACTGTTCAAGCAGCTTTACTACAGCTGAGCCGACTATCACACCGTCTGCCGAAGCTGTCATTTCTTTTGCCTGTTCCGGTGTTGAAATGCCGAAGCCGATCGCACAGGGAACATCGGTACAGCTTCTTATGACGCTTACTATATTGCCAAGGTCGGTGTTGATGCTGCTTCTTACGCCGGTCACTCCGAGGCTTGAAACAATGTAGATAAAACCCTCTGCCTCTTTTGCTATCATCTCTATGCGGTTTTCCGATGTAGGTGCTATCATCGAGATAAGGTCAACTCCGTATTTTCGGCAATACGGCAGAAATTCTTCCTTCTCCTCGTATGGGATATCCGGGAGGATAAGCCCGTCAATGCCGATATCGGCACATGCAGAGATGAACCTATCTGAGCCGTAGGAAAACACTACATTTGCATAGGTCATAAATACCAGCGGAACCTTGACCTCCTGACGCAGATCTCTTACAAAAGCAAGGATATCGTCGGTTTTAAGTCCGTTTTTCAAGGCACGCAGGTTTGCCGCCTGAATAACGGGGCCCTCCGCTGTTGGGTCGGAAAATGGTATACCAAGCTCAATAAGGTCTGCACCGTTTTTCACGGCTTCCTTGACCGCCTCCTTGGTGGTGGCGAGGTCGGGGTCTCCGCAGGTAAAAAACGGTATGAATGCTTTGCCGTTTTCAAAAGCTTTTTTTATGTTACTCATAGATGTTCTCCCCTCTGTAGCGTGCAATTGCGGCACAGTCCTTGTCGCCTCTGCCCGACACGGTGATAACTAAAATTTTACTGCTGTCCAGCGTGGGTGCAAGCTTCATAGCATAAGCTATGGCGTGTGAGGACTCAATTGCCGGTATTATTCCCTCTGTTCTCGAAAGGTATTCAAAAGCATTCACGGCTTCTTCATCGGTGATAGCAACATATTCCGCTCTGCCGATATCGTGCAGATGAGCATGCTCGGGACCCACTCCGGGATAGTCAAGACCTGCGGAAATGGAGTATACGGGGGCTATCTGACCGTCCTCGTCTTGGCAAAAATACGACTTCATACCGTGAAAAATACCAAGCTTGCCTGTTGAAATCGTTGCCGCTGTTTCAAAGGTATCTATGCCCCTGCCTGCGGCTTCACAGCCTATCAGCCTTACCTCTGCATCGTCAATAAAGTGATAAAAGCTTCCAATAGCATTTGAGCCGCCGCCTACACAGGCTATCACGGCATCGGGGAGTCTGCCCTCTTTTTCGAGCATCTGCTGTTTTATCTCTTTTGAGATGACCGCCTGAAAATCCCTGACTATAGTCGGGAACGGGTGGGGACCCATCACCGAGCCTAGGCAGTAGTGAGTATCGGAAATTCTTGTAGTCCACTCCCTCATAGCCTCGCTCACTGCGTCTTTGAGTGTGGCAGTACCGCTTTTTACGGGGATTACCTCTGCACCGAGAAGCTTCATACGGTAAACATTGAGAGCCTGTCGCTTGGTGTCCTCCTCACCCATAAATACCACGCACTCCATACCCATAAGTGCTGCAGCTGTGGCTGTGGCAACACCGTGCTGACCTGCACCTGTTTCAGCTATAAGACGTGTCTTGCCCATCTTCTTTGCCAGCAGTGCCTGACCGAGTACGTTGTTGACCTTGTGAGCACCTGTGTGGTTCAAGTCCTCTCTTTTTAGATAGATCTTTGCACCGCCGAGGTCGGCTGTCATCTTCTTTGCAAAATAGAGAAGTGACGGTCTGCCGGCGTAGTCATTGAACAGAGCCGAAAGCTCACTGTTGAACTGCGGATCGTTCTTATAATAATTGTATTCTTTTTCAAGCTCGTTCACAGCATTCATCAGCGTTTCGGGAATATACTGTCCGCCGTGTATGCCGAAACGTCCGTTTGGGTTAGTCATTTTCATTTTCCTTTCTCACCGCACTGACAAATACGGTCATCTTATGTAAATCTTTTTTTCCGTTTGTTTCTATACCGCTGCTCACATCAACTGCATAGGGGTGCAGGGTGCTTACTGCCGAGCCTACGTTTTCGGCATCAAGACCGCCTGCAAGGAAATACGGACGGCGGATATCCTTCAGCAAGCTCCAATCAAAGGCTCTGCCCTCACCCTTTCCGCCGTCAAGGAGAATATAATCTGCAACCGACTGTTCAGCCTTTACAAGGTCATCAGGTGAATTTATCACAAATGCTTTGATGATGGGAGCTGAGGCGGAATTTTTGAGCATTTTTATATAGTCCTCATCCTCACTGCCGTGGAGCTGTATTACATCTATAATGCCGTTTTTCACCGCCGTCAGGATAAGCTCCGGTGTGGCATTTACAAACACCCCGACCGACTGTACCCTCTTGTCCAAAAGGATTTTCAATTCTGCGGCGGTTTTAAGCGACACAAAGCGTTTGCTCTTCTTTGCAAATACAAAGCCGATATACTCGGGCAACAGGGAGTTTACAGCGTTTATATCCTCTGCATGTGACAGACCGCACAGCTTTATCTTCGTCATTGTACCGACCTCAGCTCTGCCAGTTTTTGACGTTTATCCGTCGCTTTCATCAGCGTTTCTCCTATCAGCACGGCATCTGCACCTATGTCCCTGAGCAGTCGAACATCTTCGGCTGTTTTCACACCGCTTTCCGATACGAACAAAACGTCCTTGGGAACAAGGCTTCTCAGTCTGCGGCTATTCTCGGTATCAACGGAAAAATTCCTTAGATTTCTGTTATTCACACCAATTATCCGTGAGCCTGCATCTATTGCCGTACAGACTTCCTCCTCATTGTGAGCTTCCACGAGTGCCGACAGCCCCAAAGCATCACAGACAGCGAGGTACTCCTTGAGTTGATTTTCGGTCAGTACGGACACTATCAGCAGAACCGCAGAGGCACCCAAAAGCTTTGCCTCATATATCATATAGTCATCGACCGTAAAATCCTTACGCAGACAGGGAATGCTGACATTTTCCGCAATCACCTTCAGATAATCGTTATGTCCCAAGAACCATCGTGGCTCTGTGAGGACGGAGATGCAGTCCGCACCTGCATCTTCGTATTCCCTTGCGATTTGCAGATAGGGGAAATCGGTAGCTATCAGACCCTTTGACGGGGAAGCTTTTTTGCACTCGCAGATAAACGAAATATCCGAACCCTTTAGAGCAGTTTCAAACTCAAAATTACCCCTTGGTGCTGTCTGTGCGAGGGATTTTATTTCTTTATAAGAAATTATTTTTTTGGCTGCATCACAGCGTTCCTTTGCGTAAGCGGTGAGCTGATCTAAAATATTCATATCTCTTTCTCCGGTCGATTGCTGACCTCGATCAATTTTTCAAGGGTTGCCATAGCCTTGCCGGAGTCAATGAGGTCTTT
>CACYCD010000150.1 GCA_902772755.1 uncultured Ruminococcus sp. | reverse complement strand
CCGCAAGGAATATCTCCGAGGCGGTGCAGTACAGGAGTCTTGACAGGAAATACTGGGGAGAATAACAGCATTAAAGCAGTTTTGTAGATGATATATTTCTGATATAGAAAAATAAACAAATTGATTACAAGGATTTTTTATATCCGTCATTTTGACAAAAATAAGTTTTGGTTGTTTTCGTTTTGAGTATATTTCTAATAAAAAAAGTTACAAAGAAAAATTTAGATTGACTTAGAGGGAAAATAACGGTAATATATACTTTAGTTAAATTACAAATGGGTAGGGCAAATTGCCTCAGAAAACAGATTTTTTGGAAAAATCAATATATTTGGGCAGGCTGTGATGGGCATTGTCCGTTATAATGAACAGATTTGTATGGGAGTGTGCAGATTTGAATAAATTCGTAGTAAACGGTGGTAAGGCACTGAACGGAGAAGTAGTGATAAGCGGTGCAAAAAACGCTGCCGTAGCAATAATACCTGCGGTCATCCTCTGTGATGAACCCTGCAGAATAGAAAATATACCTAACATCAGCGATGTAACACTCATCGGAACAATACTGCATGAGATGGGTGCCGTTGTAAAAAGGGTGAACAAGTCCACCCTTGATATAGATCCCAGACGTATTTTTACACACGAAGCTACCACAGACCTTGTCAGAGGAATGAGAGCTTCATATTATCTCCTCGGTGCTTTGCTCGGAAAATTCGGCAAAGCAAAGGTACTTCTTCCCGGCGGCTGCAACTTTGGCGTGCGTCCGATAGACCAGCACTTGAAGGGCTTTGAAGCCCTGGGCTGTGTTCACGAGATATCGGACGGTGCTGTTGATATAAGAAGTCGTGAGGGCAGATTGAAGGGCAGAACCATCTACCTTGACATTGTTTCGGTAGGCACTACCATCAACCTTATGCTTGCAGCAGCCAAGGCTGAAGGACTGACCGTTATTGAAAACTGTGCAAAGGAACCTCACGTTGTTGACCTCGCAAACTTCCTCAACTCAATGGGAGCAGATGTCAGAGGTGCAGGCACAGACGTTATCAAGATCAGAGGTGTTAATTACCTCAAGGGCGTGACCTATTCCATAATTCCCGACCAGATAGAGGCAGGCACCTATATGGCTGCCGCAGCCGCCACAAGAGGCTGTATCACAGTAAAGAATATCACACCCAAGCACCTTGATTCCATCACCGCAAAGCTCAGAGAGATAGGCTGTGATATCGAGGAGTTTGACGAGGCTGTAAGGGTAGATGCCAGAAACCGCACGCTCACAAGGTGCAACATCAAGACTATGCCTCATCCGGGCTTTCCCACGGATTGTCAGCCACAGTTTGTGGCTATGCTGACCTCCTGCAACGGTACCAGCATAATCAATGAGAATGTATGGGATAACCGCTACCAGTACATCAACGAGCTTCAGCGTATGGATGCCAAGATCTCCGTAGAGGGCAGACTTGCCATTATTGAGGGTGGCACACCGCTCAAAGCGGCACCCGTCAAAGCGACTGATCTGCGTGCCGGTGCTGCTATGATAATTGCCGCACTGACAGCTAACGGCACTACCGTGATCAGCAATATCCAGTACATCGAAAGAGGCTACGAAGAGGTAGTGGAGAAGTTCCAAGCACTGGGTGCAGATATAAAGAGGATCTACGTTAAGGATTCAGATGATTTTGCTGAGTCTGTATAATACTGAAATGGAGCTGTCCATGTCCTGAGCTGTTCAGGCAGGACAGCTTTTTGGGATAAAATATGGCAAAATTGATACCGCTGTTCAGCGGAAGCAAGGGCAACAGCTACTACATAGGCTCGGGTGCAGGCGGAGTGCTTATTGACGCAGGCAGAAGCTGTAAGCAGCTTGTAAATGCCCTGGAGGAAAACAATATAAATATCAACAAAATCTCGGCGGTTTTAATTACCCACGAGCATATTGACCACTGTTCGGCTCTGCGTGTGTTTGCCAAAAATACAGGTGTGAAGGTCTATGCGACAGAGGGAACTATGAACCGCCTCATTGCCGACAACAGGATAGCACCCGGCACAAAAACCGAAGTGATAAATTCCCCCGTTGCTATAGGCAATATGCTTGCAGAGCCGTATATGACCAGCCACGACACGCCCCAGCCCTGCTGTTACAGGATAAGGACAGCGGACGGTCGCTGTGCTATGGTGGCGACCGATCTCGGCACTGTTACTCCCGAAATACGCTCGGCATTTAGGGGAGTTGACGCTCTTGTGCTGGAGAGCAATCACGATGTATATATGCTCAAACACGGCATATATCCGCCGTATCTCAAAAACCGTATACTGTCAAACCTGGGTCATCTCTCCAATGAAGCCTGCTCTGCGGAGCTGCCGGAGATCATCCAAAACGGCACGATGCGTATTATCCTGGGTCACCTCAGCGAGCAGAACAACACGCCTGCTGTCGCTTTAAAGGAGAGCGTCGATAAGCTCACACAGCTGGGCTTTCGCCGTGATTACGACTATACGATAGATACAGCTCCGGTCGTGACGGACGGAAGGGTGGTGCTGTTCTGATGCTCAGTGTCAATTTGATCTGCATCGGCAAGCTCAAAGAAAAGTATTGGACAGAAGCAGTCAAGGAATATTCCAAACGTCTGTCCGCATTCTGCAAATTTTCCATAACGGAATTATCGGAGTACAGAACAGTTGCCGAGCCGAATGTAAAGCAGATAGAGACCGTGATAAAAGAAGAGGGCAAGTCTATAATTTCAAGGCTGAGACCCAATTCTCTTGTCATAGGTATGTGCATAGAGGGAAAGATCATTTCCTCGGAAGAGTTGTCGGAGCTGATGGACTCCGCTCCGCTCAGAGGAAAAAGCAGTGTGGATCTCATTATCGGAGGCAGTTACGGGCTTTCCGATGAAGTCAAGTCAAGATGTGACTGCAGGATCTCAATGGGAAGAATGACCTTTCCGCACCAGCTGGCAAGGGTAATGCTGTGTGAGCAGATATACCGTGCGTTTCAGATAAGCACGGGCGGAAAGTATCATAAGTAGGTGAAACACTATGGCATTTGACGGAATAATGCTTCGATATATCAAAAATGAAATACTCTCCGCAGCTCAGGACGCTAGGATAAGCCAGATACACCAGCCCAACCGTGATGAGCTTGTGCTTGCACTGCGAACAAAAAACGGAAACAAAAAGCTGCTCATCTCCACCCGTGCGGATTCTCCCAGGATCTGCTTCACCGAGAATGCCCCCGAAAATCCCGCCGCACCGCCGATGCTGTGTATGCTCCTGCGGAAAAAGCTGTCGGGAGCAAAGCTTGTTGATATCCGTCAGCCCTCGCTGGAAAGGATCCTGTTTATGGATTTTATCGCAGTGAATGAACTGGGTGACAGGGTTCGGCTCACCCTCTGCTATGAGATCATGGGAAAATACAGCAACATAATTCTGACTGACGGGGATAATAATATCATAGATGCGTTGAAGCGTGTTGATTTCAGTATGAGCAGTCAACGACTGGTTCTGCCAAATATCAAATATCAGCTTCCGCCTCAGCAGGACAAGCTCTCAATACTCGACAGTGAGTGCCGTGAGATAGCAGACAGAGCAGTCAAGACCCCTGCCGAGATGCGTCTGTCAAAGGCACTTCTATCGGTTATGCAGGGTACTTCTCCGATAGTTACCCGTGAGCTGGAATTTTCGGTAGATGTTGAGAGCAACAGAGAGCTGACTGTCATTGACAAGATGAAGCTGGTTGACCGTCTGGAAAAGCTGAAGCAGTTTATTCTCAGCGGCGAGAGCCGTCCCACTATGCTGATAAAGGAGGACGGCAAGCCATTTGATCTATGCTTTACCGATATAATGCAGTACGGTGATTCTGTAGCCAAAAGGTATTT
>CACYCD010000149.1 GCA_902772755.1 uncultured Ruminococcus sp. | reverse complement strand
CTGAGCAATTCGGAGATAACAGAGGTCATTATGGCTACAAACCCCACTGTTGAGGGCGAAGCCACCGCAATGTACCTCAGCCGTCTGCTCAAACCTCTGGGGATAAAGGTCACTCGGCTTGCCTACGGAATCCCCGTGGGCGGAGATCTGGAGTACGCCGACGAGGTGACGCTTGCAAGAGCGTTGGAGGGCAGAACCGTCTTATAACAAAGGATGTGACACAATGCCAACTGCAATATTTATAAGCATTTTTTTGATGTTTTTGGCAATTTTCTTGAATATATCAAGCTCGACAGTTTTTGAAAGGGAAATGAAAATGGTTGTTATTTCAAAGGATAAGACAAAGTGTGCAGAGTATGTCCGCTTTGCCGTAACAAAGAGTTATGTCAGCGGAAAGAACAATAAGTACGCCCTGACGGGCTGTGTCAATCAGCACCAGGACATACTTGACCTGTATCCCACTCAGGAAGAAGCCGTAGCGGTGCTTGAAAAGATATTTGCCGCCTATCAGAACGGCGAAAAAACATTTGTGATATAAACCCGACAGGACAATACAATGAAAGAAAGCACAAAGACAATAGCTCAAAACAAAAAAGCTCACCACGATTACTTTATACTCGAGACCTACGAGGCAGGCATCGAGCTGTGCGGCACGGAGGTAAAGTCACTGCGTGCCGGCAGGGTGAACCTGAAGGACAGCTGGTGCAACATCGTAGACGGAGAGTTGTTCGTGAACGGTATGCACATCTCACCCTACGAGCAGGGCAACATCTTCAACCGTGACCCAATGAGGGTAAGACGACTGCTTATGCACAAGCGTGAGATACTAAAGCTGTTCGGCACACTTCAACAGCAGGGACTGTCGCTCATACCGATAAGCCTGTACTTCAAGGGAAGCCGAGTGAAAATGCAGGTAGGCTTGTGCAAGGGCAAAAAGCTGTATGACAAGCGTGCAAGTATTGCAGAGCGTGACGCAAAAAGAAATATGGAACGAGCATTGAAAGAAAAATACTGAATCAGTACAGCCGTCAAGTGGAAAATCTTCTTGACGGCTTGAATATTGTCAAGCGTTTGGGATAGGGTATAATATCCCTCAAAAATCATCAAAATAAACGAAAATCAAGACCCGACACACCTGTCTACCGCAAAAACAGACATTTTCTCACTTTATGTCGTGGTAAAAAACTGCGGTTTGAGTTATGATTTGTGTCAGGAAGGAGGAAGAACCGTATGGATCAAAAAAAGATCGGCTCATTCTTGCGGGAGCTGAGAACAGAAAAAAGCTTGACTCAGGAAAAGCTCGCCGAAAAGCTGAACGTTTCGGGCAGGACTGTGTCACGCTGGGAAAACGGCAACAATATGCCGGACTTGTCAATCATTGTAGAGCTTGCGGATTTTTACGACATTGATATTCGTGAGCTTCTCAACGGAGAAAGGAAAAGTGAGAAAATGAACGAGGATTTAAAAGAAACACTGGATGCGGTCGCTCAGTATTCAGCCGCCGAAAAGGAAAAGATCAAGAAGGAACTGAATACTTATACAGCAGGCTCCGCCGTGTACTTCGGACTGTTGGCAATAATCATAGTATTCGATCTGACACGTTTGCACTATGCATTTCAGGGATTTGCAGCTTTTTTGGCAGTAATGGGATTGATCTATTCCGTGACAAGCGTTGTAAAACTGCGTCAATTGACCGGAAGAATGGACAAAAATTCCTTTAAGAAATACATCAAGATGCTGTTGATTATTTTGGCTGCCTGTGCTGCGGTTGTGATCGGCATTTTGCTTTTGATCTGATAATGTCGAAATAATATTGGGGCATCTCTATTGACAAACCCGATAAATAGGAGTAGAATAGTATCACTCCGAAAAGTCGGGTATATGGGGGTGCAATGGTTTCGACGGGGGTTTAGACCCGTGGTAAGCGAGTAGCGGTGCGGGACCGCTCTAAAATCCGCAACTTTAAAAATAGACGACAAAGATAAAGTCTTTTTGGCTGCCGCTTAAGGCTGCCCGTTCTTGCTAAGAGTACCACGGCTTAACAAGAGCGTCGATCAGTGGTAAATGTGAACTGAGGACCGCCTCGCCCTCAGTCACACATCAGAGGCTACCAAACACCTAAGCCTGTTTGCGGGCGTATGTGCAAGGGAATACCAATACACAAACTACACTCGTAGAAAGCCCCGGCAAAAAACCTCCGGACAGGAGTTCAATTCTCCTCACCTCCACCAGAAACGCCGGAACTTGTGTTCCGGCTCAATGAATAGTGAATAATGAATAATGAATAATGAATAATGAATAATCAGAGAGTTCATTACCGGCGTTTCCGGTGTATTATTCACTATTCATTATTCATTATTCTTTATTCTTTTTTTATTAAATTGG
>CACYCD010000148.1 GCA_902772755.1 uncultured Ruminococcus sp. | reverse complement strand
CGACATCACAGATGCAACGCTTATCCAGAAGTACACGGTGAAGAGAGCAGAGCTTTCAGAGGAAGCCCAAGCCCTCGCAGATTTCAACCGTGACGGCAGAATAAACATCAAGGACGTAACAGCTATCCAGAAATTTATAGCGAGCTAAATTACCTTTCCCGACAGCTTTCGGCAGTCCGCCAAGCTGTCGGGAAATAATTTAAAAAATTTTTTAAAAAAATAAAGGATATCAGCTGTTTTTGTCGTATATAGATACAGAGAGGAGATGATGCTATGGCTTTGCCCGAGGAGTTTTTGCAGGAGCTTAGGGCAAGAAGTGACATAACCGAGGTCGCCTCACAGTATGTATCGCTCAAACGGCGGGGCAGAAATATGGTGGGTCTGTGTCCGTTTCACGGAGAAAAAACCCCCTCCTTCAATATATATACCGAAACAAATTCCTTCTACTGCTTCGGCTGCGGTGCCGGCGGAGATGTCATAACCTTTGTTATGCGGATAGAAAACCTCGACTACATAGAGGCGGTCAGGCTGCTTGCACAGCGTGCAGGTATGTCTATGCCGAGCGAAAATTATGACGACTCCCTAGCCAAGCTGAAACGCCGAATCTATGAGGCTAACAGGGAGACAGCCAGATTTTTCTTCCGCACGCTGTATTCTCCGATCGGCAGGAGCGGTCTGGAGTACCTCCGTTCAAGGGGGCTGAGTGACAAAACGATCAGGCACTTCGGTCTGGGCTTTGCACCCGACAGCAGGTTTGACCTGTCAAATCATCTCCGGCAGAAGGGGTTTACCGATGAAGAACTGGTAGCCGCCAATCTTGCATACAAAAACAAGAACGGCAGAGGCACGAACGACAGGTTTTACAACCGTGTGATGTTCCCCATCATAGATGTGCGTGGCAACGTGATAGCCTTCGGCGGCAGGATAATGACGGACGAAAAACCGAAATACCTCAACACCTCCGATACCCTTGTGTTCAACAAAAGTCAAAACCTCTTTTCGCTGAACAACGCCAAAAAAACAACTGACAGAACGCTGATCCTCTGCGAGGGATATATGGACGTCATAGCAGTCAATCAGGCAGGGTTTGAAAATGCAGTAGCCACCCTCGGCACCTCGCTCACAAGCGAGCAGGCGGTGCTGATGAAACGTTTTGCGGATGAGGTGATAATCTGCTACGATGCCGATGAAGCCGGACAGAAAGCCACACGCAGGGCGATCTCGATTTTGCGGAAGGCAGGGCTGGAGGTCAGGGTGCTTGTCGTCCCCGACGGCAAAGACCCCGACGAGTTCATCAGGAAAAACGGCGACAACGGCGGTGCAGCCTTCTACAGCTTGATAAACGCAAGCACCAACGACATCGAGTACAAGCTGAACAAGCTAAAGCGTAATTACGACCTCAGCCTGCCCGATCAGCGTGTGCGATTTTTGAACGAGGCTTCGGGCGTGCTTGCGGAGCTTGAAAAACCGCTGGAGCAGGAGACCTACGCTTCAAGGCTGAGTGAAGAGCTGGGTGTGAGCAGGGAGTCAATTATGCAGGAGGTCACCCGTCTGAAAAGATCCAGAGCAAGGGGAGAGAAGAAGAAGGAATTTTCTCGGCTTGCAGGCTCTCTCGCCGGCAGAGATGACAGGCTGACGCCACACCGCAGGGAGGAGCTTCGGGCTTCACGTGCAGAGGAAAACCTCCTGTCGGTGCTGATAAATTACCCCGAGGAATATTCCTACATTTCTTCACATATCACAGCCGACAGCTTCGTTACGGACTTCAACAGAAGGCTGTATCGGTACTTCGCCTCAAAGCTCGACAACGGCTCTCAGGTGCTGAATACGGTCAGCGGAGATTTTTCACAGGCAGAGATAAACAGGATATTTTCGATCGCAAATATTAGCAGAGGTATTTCACCCTCGGCGGAAGCTATAGACGAGTATATCAGAGTCCTTTCGGAAGAAAAGGACAAGCTGAGTGCAGAGCAGATCGCCAACGCCTCAACACAGACGCTGAGCGACTACATATCAAAGCTTAAATCAAAAAGAGAATAGGAGAAGATTATGAGCGGACAGTTTGACAAAAGAACAATAATCAAGGACCTTGCAGAGATGGGCAAGGAGAAGGGCAGTCTTACCAATCAGGAGATAATGGACGCCATAGGGGAGATAGAATTTTCTCCCGAGCAGATAGAAAGACTCTACTCCACACTTGAACAGCAGGGAATAGAGATCATAGAGGACACCAACGTTGACCTGTCCGATATCGAGGAGGTAGCCCAGGCTGTTTCCAAGGAGAAGGGAGAGATGGGAGAGGCTGTTCTCATTGACGACCCTGTGAAGGTATATCTCAAAGAGATAGGCAGAGTCCCCCTGCTCTCAACAGAGGAGGAGATAGAGCTTGCCACAAGGATATCGGCAGGCGACCCCGAGGCAAAGAAGAAGCTGTGCCAGGCGAACCTCAGACTTGTTGTTTCCATCGCAAAAAAATACCTCGGCAGAGGTATGCTCTTCCTCGACCTTATCCAGGAGGGCAACCTTGGCTTGCTCAAAGCTGTTGACAAGTTCGACCACACCAAGGGCTTCAAGTTTTCGACCTATGCCACATGGTGGATAAGACAGGCTATTACAAGAGCAATTGCCGACCAGGGACGCACCATAAGAATACCCGTCCACATGGTGGAAACCATCAACAAGGTGAAGAAGGTTTCCTCACAGCTCCTGCATCAGAACGGACACGAGCCTACCGCAGATGAAATTGCGGACGAGATAGATATGCCCGTTGACAAGGTCAGGGATATTATGAGGGTGGCACAGGAGCCTGTTTCGCTTGAAACACCCATCGGCGAGGAGGAGGATTCCCACCTGGGCGACTTCATTCCCGATGACGATGCACCTGCCCCTGCGGACGCCGCCTCGCATACCCTGCTCAGAGAACAGCTCAACGAGGTGCTTGACACCCTCACCCCACGGGAGGAAAAGGTGCTTCGCCTGCGTTTCGGTCTGGAGGACGGCAGAAGCAGAACACTTGAAGAAGTGGGCAAGGAATTTAACGTCACACGGGAGCGTATCCGCCAGATCGAGGCAAAAGCCCTCAGAAAGCTCAGACACCCCTCCAGAAGCAAGATTTTGAAGGATTATCTGGATTGATACAATCCCTAAAGCAACTGTTTCCAAATTGGAAATAGTTCAAGCTGCAAATGTATATGAAAAAACAACTTGCAAACATACTCACCGGCTCACGGGTCGTGGGCAGTATAGCTCTGCTGTTCCTGTCGGTGTATTCGATCGGCTTCTGTGCCGTATATCTGTTTTGCGGTTTCAGCGATATGATCGACGGGACTGTTGCACGAAAAACAAGCTCCGTCAGCGAATTTGGGTCAAGGCTTGATACGGTGGCAGACTTCATTTTTACTGCGGTGTGCCTGATAAAGCTCCTGCCGTTGGTGCATATCCCCGTTTGGCTGTGGGTATGGATAGCCGTCATAGCCGTCATAAAAGTGGCGAATATCGCACGGGAATATGCCCGCAGAGGAAGGCTGTTGGCGGTACACTCTGTTTTGAACAGGGTAACGGGAGGAACACTCTTCCTGCTGCCGCTCACACTGCAATTCATCGAACCTCTGTACAGCCTGACGGCGGTGTGTGCCATAGCGACTGCCGCCACAGTTCAAGAGAGTTATATTATTATTGAATAGTCAGATTGACTATAAATTAACCAAAAATTTCTACACCCCAAACCGCCTATTATGGCGGTTTTTTCTAAACAAGAAAATTAACCACGCCTGCATTTGCTAAAATATAAATGTAATCGTATGATTAAATATGCCTCGGGGGTATGTGATGTTTTATAAACGTATTGTTTCCGTGGTTTTTATATTGGCAGTCTTACTGACAGGATCTGTTGTTATGAATGTAGAAGCAAAAAAGAAATCCAAGGATTATGCAGCCTATGCCAAGGAGCTGGACAAAACTGCCTACAGCGGTGATGATTTGGGTGCCGTTTGGTCAAAAAACAGCACTACCTTCAAGCTCTGGTCGCCTACCGCTTCAAAGGTGACGGTGCGTATTTACGAAAAAGGTTCAAAAACTGAGAGCGATGACGGCTACATCAAGGAAATGCCGATGGCCCTTGACAAGGCAAACGGTGTATGGTCGGTCACTCTGCAGGGAAACTACAAAAATAAGTATTATACCTATATGGTTACCAATAGCGGAAAAGCTTATGAAGTGGTGGATATCTACGCAAAAGCTGTCGGTGCAAACGGTCAGAGAGGTATGATAGTTGACCTTGGCTCAACCGACCCCGAGGGCTGGAAGAAGGACAAGCACGTCCTTGTCGAAAATCAGACAGATGCCAACATTTGGGAGGTTTCCGTTAAGGATTTTTCCTATGCGGAAAATTCAGGCGTTACAAAAGCCAACAAAGGTAAGTTTCTGGCTTTCACCGAGGAAGGTACGGTCCTCAACGGCGTGAGCGGTGCAGAGCCGACCTGCGTCAATTACCTCAAAGCTCTTGGCGTGAACTATGTTCAGATAAATCCGTTCTACGACTTCGGCTCGGTAGATGAAACAGGTCCCGAAAATCAGTATAACTGGGGCTATGACCCCGTAAACTACAACGTCCCCGAAGGCTCCTACTCCTCAAATCCCTATGACGGCAATGTCAGGATAAGAGAGTGCAAGCAGATGATCAAGGCTTTGCACGATGCAGGGATAGGCGTGATAATGGATGTGGTGTACAATCACACCTACACCGCCGAGGACAGCTGGTTCAATCGGATAGTCCCCAATTACTACCACAGAATGAACAGTGACGGTACATTTTCAAACGGCTCCGGCTGCAGCAACGACACCGCCTCGGAGCATAAGATGTTCAGAAAATTTATGATAGACTCCATCAAATACT
>CACYCD010000147.1 GCA_902772755.1 uncultured Ruminococcus sp. | reverse complement strand
TACTCTCACACTTGACAATGTGAAGGGTGAAAAAATACGTTTGTTCTGCGATCAGATGCTCGACCTCAAAATAAAGGTAGTCGGCAGCTGTACCCTCGGAATGGCTTACTTCTTTGATACAACACCCTCGTTTGACGGCACAGGTACTCTGAGCTTCAAACCGGAAAACGATGAGGAGTCGATCTGTTTTGAATATAACAGCACCGATTTTGCTGCAAATGCAATGACGGTGAGCAATACCGTCACATTGAAAATTTTGGGAAACAGCAGTCAGCGTTATATCGGAAGATGCTCTGTAACGACTTATGATGAAAACGGCATAAACCCCGACGGTCTAATCTCCTACAGCGGAAAGGTTTCCGAAGAACCCAAGTGGGAAACAGACGAGGTCACCGGAGGTCCCATTGAGGAATACGAGATGTATTTGGGCAACTCAAACTATGAACCCCGTGAAATGCTTGTAAAGACAAAATTCCCTGCATCAAAGCTCCTCCGCAAGGTTGGCTCTGACGAAGCGAACAATGTCTACATTCCGAGTATGTTCAACTATACGGAAAGTAATAACTGCATTGCACAGGTGCTGGAGCGTGACGGCATCTGGTATGAGGACAATGACGGCACACGCCTCTACTGGAAGGAAGGCTATCAGAGCGAGTATACCTTTGAAGAATACGGCGAGGACGGCGTCAAGTACCTGCCGCAGGGCTTGGTTGACAGCGAGGGATATGCAACGGTAAACGCTGTATTTTTCGCCAACTACAGCTATATCTTTAAAAAGGGCAGTGACAAATACATTATCACTTCGGGTGATCCGCACAACTACCGTGTTGGTGCGATAGATCCGCCCGAGGTCGAAACCAAAAATCAGATACATATTTATAAGCTTTGCAATCAGGAAGGCTTCTACTGGCTTGAATACGTCGAGTCCGCTTATGTTTCATTTGAAAATATTACCCACGTGGATCAGTATATGGAGAGGACGGACGAGAAGGCTAAGGAACTTGGCTATGAGCGTTCAAAGAAGGTCACAGATTACCCCTATTATTTCACCTACTATCTGGCAAACAAGAGCCTCAGCTTCACCCCCACTTCATCAACAAATGTCAGCTTCAGCAAATGCACGGTTTCCGGCATAAAGTCAAAGCCGTACACGGGCAAAGCCGTTACCCAGAGCATTACCGTAAAATACGGCTCAAAGGTACTGAAAAACGGCACCGACTACACCGTGAGCTACAAGAACAATGTCAAGGTCGGTACAGCTACTGTCACGATCACAGGCAAGGCAGGACGCTACACAGGCTCAGTGACAAAGACGTTCAAGATCACCAAAGCCGATAATCCGCTGAAATTGGAAGCAAAAGCAAAAAATGTTTCTGCGTCCAAGCTCAAAAAGGGAAAGCAGACTGTTAAAAACGCTGTTGTCGTAAAGAAAAATCAGGGTGCAGTCACCTTTGCAAGGGTGAAGAAGGGTTCTTCCGCAAAGCTCACCATCTCCAAAAAGGGAGTTATCACCGTTGCCAAGGGCAATTACAAGAAGGGTACTACCCTGAAGCTCAATGTTAAGGTCACAGCAAAGGGCAACGCTAATTACAAGAGCGGTTCAAAGACCGTTGCGGTAAAAATAAAAATCAAATAGTTTAAAGGAGAAGAACATTATGGAAGCAGTACCGTATATATGGTTTGGAGTAGCGGTTTTTCTGGCTATTATCGAAGCGATAACATATCAGTTGGTTTCCATCTGGTTTGTTGCAGGAGCATTGGTGTCAACTGTGATAGCGGTATTTATGCCCGAGGCGATACTGCTGCAGATCATTGTCTTTGTTGCGGTTTCGCTTGTCGCACTGCTTATTACCCGTCCCTTTGTCAGAAAACTGACAAATAAGGAAAAAACACCCACTAACTCGGATCGCAATATCGGAAAGAGCGGTTATGTCTTGGACGATATCAACAACGAGCTGGGCGTAGGCAGAGTCAACATTGACGGTGCAGTCTGGTCGGCTAAGAGCGAGGACGATTCCGTCATCAAGAAGGATACCCGTGTAACGGTAAGGGACATCAGGGGTGTAAAGCTCATTGTAATGCCTGAGTAGAAGTTTACATATTTTTCATTTACAGGTTGACAGAATAGTACAGATGTGTTACAATAATCTTATAATTTTAGAAAGCAGGTGCTTATTTTATGGATCCCGGATTTGTTGTTTTTTTTTTTTTTTTTTTGGTTATCATTATTGCAGTTGTAAAGAATATAAAGATCGTGCCTCAGGCTCATGCGTTTGTCGTTGAAAGACTCGGTGCTTACAACGGAACATGGGGAACAGGCTTTCACGTAAAAGTCCCGTTCATCGACAGGATCGCAAAGAAGATCTCCCTCAAAGAGCAGGTAGTTGACTTTCCGCCGCAGCCCGTTATCACAAGAGATAACGTAACTATGCAGATAGACACTGTCGTTTACTTTGAGATAACCGACCCCAAGCTCTATACATACGGCGTTGAAAGACCGCTGAGTGCTATTGAGAACCTCACAGCTACAACTCTGCGTAATATCATCGGTGATCTTGAGCTTGATGCTACCCTCACATCGAGAGATACCATCAACGAGAAGATCCAGATCATCCTTGACGAAGCCACAGACGCATGGGGCATCAAGGTAAAGCGTGTTGAGCTGAAAAATATCCTGCCTCCCAAGGAGATCCAGGATTCAATGGAAAAGCAGATGAAGGCTGAGCGTGAAAGACGTGCAAAGATCCTCGAAGCCGAGGGTGAAAAGAAGAGCCAGATCCTCATTGCCGAGGGTCACAAGGAATCCGCTATCCTCAAGGCTGATGCGGTCAGAGAATCCAAGATCCGTGAGGCACAGGGTGAAGCCGAGGCTATTATGCTCGTTCAGCAGGCTCAGGCTGATGCACTCAGAATTTTGAATGCAGCAGCTCCCTCAGACAGAGTTCTCCAGCTCAAGAGCTTTGAGACCTTTGAAAAGGTGGCAGACGGCAAATCCACAAAGATCATCGTCCCCGCAGACCTGAAGCCCCTCGCTACAATGGCTACTACCTTCAAAGAGGTTTTTAATGACCCCAAAGCAGAATAAAAAATCATCCCTGCCGTTCGGCAGGGATTTTTGCGGTTTGGAGGTTGGTTGAAGGATATAAACAAGCCGTTTATTTATTTTGTTCCCTTCTGATAACAGTATTCAAGGCTTCCTCGACCTCTGCCAAGCTTAGCCAATCCGTATCTTTTGCACTTTGCTCTCCATTAACCAATTTGCTTAGAAGCTTATGTTTTGCAACGATTTGTTCATATTCAGCAATATCTAGGATCACATATCTTCCTCTGCCGTTTTTGGTGAGGAAAACGGGGCTTCCTGCGGTTACATCGCACAGGACCTCGTTGTAGTTTCTCAAATCAGATACAGGCTTGATGATTGGCATAGCCATACCTCCTTTTTTATTATGTATATATTATAGCATAATCCTTCGTAAAATTCAACAGCATATTTATTGTTCCGGCAAC
>CACYCD010000146.1 GCA_902772755.1 uncultured Ruminococcus sp. | reverse complement strand
GCCGACATCATTTCGGCAATGAAGGGCTGAGCCGTGATTGTCAAGGCAGGTCTGGTGCTGGAGGGCGGTGCATCACGTGGACTGTTCACCGCAGGTGCATTGGACGTACTGATGGAAAACAATATTTACTTTGAATATGTGGTCAGCGTTTCCGCAGGCACCTGCTGTGCTTTGGGATATATAGCGGAACAAAAGGGCAGGACAAAAAATTGTATGTTCCCCTCGGAGGAGGATACATGGATAGGCAAAAGTCTGCTGAAAAAGGGCAAAAGTGTTATTGACCTTGACAAAGCCTTCTACGAATTTCCATATAAGCAGTTTCCGCTGGATTTTAAAACCTATATGAACAGCAAAACCGTAAACGAGATGGTGGCGATCGATGTTGACACGGGCAGAGCAGTGTATTTTGTCGAAAAAGATGACGAAAAACTTCTGCTTGAAAAGGCAAAAGCCTCCTGCTCACTTCCTATCATATCAAAAGCCGTGCATATCGGCGGACACACGTATTATGACGGCGGTCTGGCGGACTCTCTCCCCTATAAAAGAGCTATGCAAAAGGGCTATGACAAGGTGTTCGTTATACAGACACGACAGCTCGGAAAATATCCGACAAATTCCAAATCTTCAGAACTGCTGTACAAGACACGCTTTATCCGTCACCCCAAATTCCGTGACGCTCTGCTCGGCAGACCGCTGATATATAAAGCACAGGCAGAGGAGCTTCGCCGTTTGGAGGAACAGGGCAAGGTATTTGTCATACGTCCAACCTTGGACGAGATAGACCGTATGGAGGAGGACTACAACAAAAAACTTGAATACTACAACCACGGCTATGAAACTATGAAGGAACAGCTCGCTCCCCTGAAAAAATATCTGGGCATTACAAATAAAATACTATGACAAAGAATAACATCTGTACTCCTTATCTTTCGGTATTATTAACGAAAGACCTACGGGAATACAGATGTTTCTTTGTGCAATAATATTTTCTGAACTACTTGACAATACAAAGTAGAGGTGCTATAATACAGGCAATCTACTTGACAATACAAAGTAGGCAAGGAAAGGAGGTGTCCCGTTGGGTGAATCTCAGCTTTTAAAGGGGATACTTGAGGGGTGCGTTTTGGCACTGATAAACAAAGGTGAAAGCTACGGATATCAGATACTCTCCGACCTAAACAGTCACGGCTTCATCAATTTATCAGAGGGGACTCTTTATCCTGTCCTCACCAGACTGGAGAAGAACAAGCTTATTCAGTGCAGAAAAGCCAAATCCCCTTACGGACCAATACGAAAATACTACTCGATCACAGACAACGGCAAAGAATATCTTGATAATTTCAAGACGAATTACAAAAACATAACCGCTTGTGCGGATTCGATTTTGGAGGAATATATATGAAGTACAACGAAATATCTCATTTGTTAGAGGGCGAATACGCCACAGTGCTGAAAAAAGCTGAGCTTTACTCCTTTATTCAGAATACACCGGTAAAAAAACACGATGAAGTGCTTATGGATCTGACTGATTTTCTGCTAACAGCTCAGAAGAAAAACAGACCCGTCAAGGATGTTATAGGTTACGATATAGAGGCATTTTGCCGTGAATTTGTGGGGAACAATTCCCTTTCATCAAGATTATCAAGGCTTTTGCAGGGATTGTTTTATATCGCTTGGCTGGTAGTCATTCTGTGTGTCTTTGATTTCATAGCAACGGCTATGAACGGAAAGCCCATCATCAGTTCAGTATCCGAGATAGGCAGCATTATTATTGGTGGCTCCTGCGGATTTTTGATTACCGTTATCACCGAGGCTGTTTTCAAGCCACTGTTCTTTAAGTGGAAAAAGCTATCCTCCAAGTTATACTTTGCCGTGATGCTGTCACTTATATTGATATCGGGAACGCTCACCGGCATCCTGCTGTCATTTTCCATCAAAACTATATATCTGCTTTCGGCTGCTGCGTTATACATAATCCTCTGCATCTGTTTTAATGCGGTGAGAAACTACCGTGAGACGGGCTGCTTTTTCAGAAGCAAAAGAAGTGAAGAAAAAGACGCAAAACAAAGTGCGGAAATGCTCCGATATCAGTATGAATTCACCAAGGATTACGAAAGAAAAAACAACAAGCTCTCCAAAAAAGGCAAACCCAAGATGACTCGCTCGGCGTATATGCACCACATCGAAGATCATAACCGCAAAACACGTATATATCTGTACGTACTTTATGCTCTGGTATTTGCTTTTGTAGCTGTAAACGTTATTTACGAAGGACTTACAAACAACTGGTATGAAGCGACTTTACTATGCGGAATACTACTTGTTGCGGAGATACCTGTATTGTTGATATTTACATATCTTTTTCAAAAATCCATTAAAATACGAACACGATTGCTGAAACTTTGCAAAGAAAAAAACAGCGACATCTTTGACTTGGAAATCTGAGCTAAAACATTGCCGAAATATGACATAATTGTAACTACCATTT
>CACYCD010000145.1 GCA_902772755.1 uncultured Ruminococcus sp. | reverse complement strand
TATGAATCCTCATACGGATAACGCACGTGGCAGTCGCCTATCATATCCTTGGGGAATACCAGCGGTACTCCGCCCCAACGCATAGCATAGAACTTGCAGGTGTCCTCATCATACTTTGTGAGCTTGTCCTCCACCTTTTGAAGAACCTTTTCTCTGCCAAGCAGGTGCATAAGCCCTCTGTACCAGAAATACCTGTACTTATTGGCACGAAAACGGTAGGAATACACTATTGAGCCGTTGATAAGGTCGCTGAAAAGCAGTACATCTCTGTTGTACTGCTCGGCAGACTCCTTGTCGTCGGGCAAGGGGTCGAGTGCGAAAACATCTATTACAAAGCCTGCCTCATCATCGTGAAGCACCTGGTTTCTGTGGATAGTCGTCATTGTGATATCGGTGTACCGGGCAATGGGGTTGTGGTAGGTCCTGTCAAACTCCTGACAGGCAAGCACCCTGCCCTCGGGCAGAACGCCGTCCTGCTGACAGACCTCCATAAATTTCCGCCAGTTTTTCAGCGTCATATAGATATCCATATCATCGTCCCACGGAATAAACCCACGGTGACGTATGGTGCCTATCATTGTCCCGCCTGCGGCACAGTATTCGATGTCGAATTTTTCACAGATCGCATCAATTTCTTTATATAATTTATATAAATGTTCCTGATATTTTGTAAGCATTACTCATTCCCTCTCTGCCCACGCTGACAAAAACAAGCTTGCCGGCTGTGCGAGACTGTCTGAAAATTAGAAATAATCGTATCCTCCGGTTATTTCCAGAAGTGTACCGTTGATAAAGTCGTTTGTAAGTGTGTCATAAACCAGTTTTGCGATCTCGTCAGACTCGGCAAAGCGGTGAAGGTTGATCTTCTTGTTGATCCTCTCGTAGCTCTCCTCGCTCCTGCCCTTTTGCCAGGGGGTCTGCACAAATGAGGGAGCTATGGCATTTATTGAAACATAGGTTCCGTCAAATTCCTTCATCAGGCACTGTGCAAGGTGATGAACGCCTGCTTTCGATACGGAATAAACCAGAGATGAGCTGTAGGGCAGCTTGCCTGCCAACGAACCCATAAGAATGATCTTGCCGTACTGATTGAAGTGGGGCTTGAGCTTTTGTATCATAAATGTCGGTATTGACAGATTTGTTCTGAGTATCCTGTCGAACAGCTCATAGTCATACTCGTCAAACTTTTTATAAGTACCTATGCCGGTGTTGCAGATGAGCCAGTCTATCTTGTCCGAAATTGCCAGAATATCGCTGACAAAGCCCTCCAACCCCTCATAGGTAGACAGATCGGCATAAACAAAGCTGACCTCGTTGCGGTCGGTCTCGCTAAGCTCTGCACTCATCTCGACCATCTGATCCTCTTCAAAATAGTTTATAATGAGCTTGTCGTTATCATCGTGTGATTCCTTCAGCAGTTTTAAAGCAATTGACTTGCCTATGCCCGAAGTACCGCTTGTCAGCACCATAATTTTTGACATTGCTGATCCTCCCATATATTTGATATGATTTTTTTATAAAATTTTAAACATAATATTCGCATTATCATTTTACCACAATTTACTGTTTAATGTCAATAATATGACGATAAAAAAGCAGTCCTGCGACTGCCTTTTTTACGAAAAGTATTTTAGCACCGAAAAAATCCCGTCTAAGGTATCTTTTTCCTGTTTTTTATTATTTGGATCTATTATTCCCGTCTGCTTGAGAAATTCCGCCATACTGACTGCCTTCTTCTTGTCAAGGCTGATATCCTTGACCTCGGCACTGTCCTTGACGGCAAGCTCACCTGAAACATAGTTTCCAAGGCTGATATCGATATAATTCATATCGCTGTCCTGTCCGCTTCCCAGAGATATCTCAAAGCTCGAAGAAAAATCCTTGCTGTATACAAGAGTGATACTGCGGTTCACCACTTGATTATCGTAGTAGTATACAGCATAGTTATACTCAAACGGAGTATCCTTTTTCACCCGTTCAGCCTCAGCCTTCCAATTTGAGAGTAGCTCTTCCGTTTTAAGACTCAACGAATACTCCTTGTTAAAGTACTCCGTCAGATTGTCAAAAACCTTTTTTGTATCCTCGTCACTCTCGTACTTATTGCAGATATTCAAAATGACGGACGCATATATATCATTGTTCACGGTGAAGGTGTCAACACTGCACTCCTTATCCCCGTAAAACTCCCTCTCCTCGGTCATATTTTCAGTCAGTGGCTGAGTGATGCACTCATCGCTGAAGCCGAGATACCAGCGTGCAAAGCTGAACAGCCCCATACCCGTTGCTTCCTCAAGGTCAAACTCCTCAGAGGCTTCTTCGGTCTTTGTCGATGCAGGCTTCTGTGAAGCAGGCTTGGACGTTTTCTTTTTTTCGGAATCAGTCTTTTTCTTTATATTGGCAGTTATCGGCTTGCCCGAGCCGTTGTCAAACGAAATATAATTGCCGTCCTTGATGAACTCGGTTTTAAACAGACCCAGCAGATCCAGACTGAGCTTTGTCTTTTTGTCGGCAACACTGTGCTGTACATTTATTTTGACATCATCTGTATCTGTTCCCAGCATTTTTGAGACCGACGCCAGCTCATCACCCAAGGTCAACGCACCGTCAATGCCGAAATCAGCCGTAGACAAGCCTTCAATATTGCCGTATTCCTTATATATATAATAGTTTACGGGTCCTACTATCCATTTGATAAGAGCGTCACGCATGGCATAGGCAGCTATGCCGCCGCCTATAAGCAGTACCAACACAGAGATCAGTATAATTCCGCCGGGACGTTTTAAAAACGGCTTCTTCTTTTTCATAATGCACTTCCTTATCCCCCAAAAACAGAAACAGCACGGCTGACCGTGCTGTACCGCACAGACCGAGGGCACGGGGGTTAAACAATACCCTCGATCTGCAAATATAATGCACAAGAGATTGATGAAAGGCATATATCTCTTTGCAAATATATACTAGCACTAAAACATTCATTTGTCAATCAATTATATATGCACAAATCTTACAAATTAACATTGATTTTTTCTGCAAAGTTTTGCCTATTTATCAATCGACTTTGCAAAACTACCATATTATGGCATTTTTTGCAGTAATCATTATCTT
>CACYCD010000144.1 GCA_902772755.1 uncultured Ruminococcus sp. | reverse complement strand
GCCAGACCGACAACAGCAGAAATCACTCTTGTTTTCATACGCTCACCCCTTAAACTCCGCCAAAACGTCTGTTTCTTTTGGCGTATTCAATAAGGGCATAATTCATATCCTCTTTAGTGAAATCGGGCCAAAGCTTATCCATTATCACATACTCGGAATATGCCGACTGCCAAAGCAGAAAGTTTGAAGTTCTGTATTCACCCGAAGGGCGGATTATCAGATCCGGGTCGGGCTGACCTGCGGTGTAGATATTGTCTGAGATCATCTTTTCATCAATATCCTCCGCTGTGATCTCGCCGTTTTTCAGCTTTTGAGCAATGGTTTTTGTTGCCATTACTATCTCATCCCTGCCACCGTAATTCATGGCAAGGTTGAGAACCATACCATCTCTGTTCTTGCTGCCCTCTACCGCTTCGTACATCAGATCCTGAATCTCCTTGCTGAATGCCGTGATATCACCAATGAACCTCAGCTTGATGGTATCGTCCTGAAAATCCCTGAGAGCTTCTTCAAGATACTGCTTAAAGAGCTTCATCAGTGCGGTGACCTCATCGTTTGGACGCTTCCAATTCTCTGTGGAAAAAGCATACATTGTGAGATATTTTATACCGATATCACTGCAATAGCGAATGATCTTTCTAAAGTTATTGGCACCTGCGGAGTGACCTGCACTTCTGGGCAAGCCTCGTTTTTTTGCCCATCTGCCGTTGCCGTCCATTATGATACCAACGTGTTCGGGCAAAATTATATTATCTATTGAATAGGCAGTTGTGTTTTTCTTAAATAAAGCCATATCAGATTGCCATTATTTCCTTTTGCTTTTTTGCGGAAATTGCATCAATTTCCTTGATAAACTTATCCGTTAGTTCCTGAACCTTTTTGTCGCCCTTCTTCTGGTCATCCTCGGTTATAGTGCCGGCTTTTTTCAAAGCTTTGATTTTGTCGTTGGATTCACGTCTGGCATTGCGGATTTGCACCTTGCTGTCCTCAGCCATTTTATTGATATCCTTTACGATACCCTTCCTTCGCTCCTCGGTGAGCGGCGGAAAAATCATTCTGATAGTTTTACCGTCATTCTGAGGGTTGATGCCCACGTCTGACTTCTGAATAGCTCTTTCAATAGCCTTTAAGAGGGAAATATCCCACGGCTGGATAACCAGAGTTCTTGCTTCTGCAATTGAAACAGCCGCCACCTGCTTTACGGGTGTGGGTGTGCCGTAGTAATCCACGGTAACCTTGTCAAGAACACCGGGGTTGGCTCTGCCTGCTCTGATAGATGCAAACTCATCCTCAAGATGCTCAACTCTTCTCTGCATTTTATCCTTTGTAGCTTTGATTACACTGTCCATAGTAGTTCCTCCTGAAAATTACTCACAAATAGTTCCTATGTTTTCACCGCATACAGCCTTATAGATGTTCATAGGCTCATCTATACTGAAAACAAGAATCGGCATATGATTGTCCCTGCACATTGAAGCCGCTGTGCTGTCCATAACCTGCAAGCCCTTGGCAAGCACCTCATCATAATTGACCTTGTCATACTTTTTGGCATTGGGATTGGTTTTGGGATCGCTGTCATACACACCGTCAACCATTGTAGCCTTAAGAATTATATCAGCCTCTATCTCTACTGCTCTAAGGGCTGCTGCTGTATCAGTGCTGAAAAACGGATTTCCCGTACCGCAGCCAAAAATAGTCACTCTTCCCTTTTCAAGATGGCGAACTGCACGATTCCTGATGTAAGGTTCTGCAACCTCAGGCATCGAGATTGCCGTCATTACTCTGACGTCTACTCCCAGCTGTTCAAGTGTATCTCCTACACCAAGGGCATTGATGGCAGTTGCCAACATTCCCATGTGGTCAGCTCTGGTTCTGTCCATATTGCCCGAAGAACGACCCCTCCAGAAGTTACCGCCTCCGACAACGATCGCAACCTGAACACCATCATCAACACATTTTTTAATTGCCTCGCAGAAGGATTCTACGATATCAAAATTTATACCCTTTTTCTCGGCACCTGCCAAAGACTCACCTGAAAGCTTGAGCAGAACTCTTTTATACTTCTTTTCCATATAAAAATCTCCCGTAACAGTTATCTGTAAAATAATACAGTAAACAATTTATATTCATATCAATTATATAATATTTATACATCATAATTATTCTTTAAAGTAAATTTAGGAAAATGTTTTTACAGGGTCTGAAAAATATTTTAAAAAAATATAAATAACTTGTTTTTTGTGTCAAAATGATATATTATAAGGAAAGAGGATTTTTTACGGAGAACACAGCTATGCAAATGAAGGATATCAAAAAACAGCTGAAACAAAAATACGGCTACGTGCTGCAAAAGGAAATATCCGACGGCGGTACGTGCAGGTGCTACCGTCTGAAAAATCAGTTGATACTAAAGCTGTTTGAGTCGCTTACTCCCTTTGAATACATTGAACGAGAATTTAATAATATGAACTTTCTGTACAGCAAATGTCCGGCTATGTTCCCTAAACCATACGAGATAATCTGCATTGAAGATTCTGATAGCACTGTATTCGGCATCGTTATGGAAAGACTTGAAAGTATTTCACTGTACAGTCTGAATCTGTATGAATCTGTTCTGCTTTTCTACGAGATAACCGAAGCACTGGGAATTATGCACAAATATGGCTTTACCCACTGCGATATAAAATCTGAAAATATAATGAAAAAACATAACAGATATGTGCTGATCGACTTTGGAGTATCACAATACTCAGACAGCAGACGCACTGTAGTAAATCCTCACTTTTTCGGTATATCCTTCTTAAACTGTCCTCCTGAATATCTGTTTAAAAATATGAGGCAATTCAGCAGTCGTGGTGATATTTATGCACTGGCGATGACTATGCGTTTAGCTTGCAAGGCTCGGTATGACAACATCTTTGCTCAACAGATAGAAAGAAGCAGGTTAAACAATGACACGGACAGAATTATCCGATTGAAGCAAAACCTTATTCCGATACGAGGGATCGACACCCGATTCAGCGGTTTTGAAGATCCGTATATGCTGGACAACTACTGCCGTATACTGAATAAATGTCTTGAACCCGAACGGCATGACCGATATCAAAAAACCGACCTGCTGCTAACTGATCTGTGCAAGCTGCTTAGGGGCGGCAACAATAATCTTATGAGGTGATGGAATGGACAATATTATTACTGACTTTATAGCGAAAATACGTGGATTTCTAAGTGGTAACGAGGACAGAAAAAACACGGTGTTGGATCTGCCTAAGACGTATATTTACGGTTCTTGTTGGAAAATACACAGCAGAGCCTTGAATATGGATTTCCCTGTGCCTGATAAGGTACTGGACGGTGAACCCGTGACCGTTGGCAGGACGTTCTTTTCAGGCAAGGAAGCGGATAAAAATAAGCCGAAAACCGCTGAAGAAAACTCCTACGGAGACGGCTTTACCGATGGACAGAATACTACAGCCGATGTGAGCATTCCCAGTCGCTACCTCTCAAGGGGGATAAACTTTGAATTTGGCAGAGATGAGGACGGCTTCTTTATAAAAGAAAAGCACTGCTACAACCGCCTAAGAGAAAGCAGGATGGGCAAAGCTCAGGAAACAATTCGCATTACCGACGGAAAAAAAATATATATCGGTGATGAAATACTGACATTCAAAAATGCAAAGTAAGCAAATGCACAGGCTCAGAGTCTGTGCATTTTATTCTCTAATATTTTTTCGGCACATTTGATGCCATCAACGGCTGCGGAAACTATTCCGCCGGCATAGCCTGCTCCCTCTCCGCAGGGATAGATACCGCTGAAACCGACAGCCTGCATATCCTGCTCACGCAAAATTCTTATCGGTGATGAGCTTCTGCTCTCAATACCCGTAAGCAAAGCATCGTTATCCGCAAAACCGTGCAGGTGCTTATCCATTTCAATAATACCCTGTTTCATTGAATCGGTAATAAACTGCGGAAGATAATTTTCTGTTAAAGAAAATTTTACTGACGGTCGGTAGCTGGGCAAGACCTCACCAAAGGATGAAGTCATATTTCCTTTTAAGAAATCTCCTACTCTCTGAACAGGTGCGGAATAATCACCTCCGCCTGCGAGAAATGCCTTTTCTTCAAGCTTTTGCTGAAAATACATTCCTGCAAGAACATCATCACTGCCATAATCGGAGGGGTTGACACCCACAAGCAGAGCAGAATTGGAATTTTGCATATCTCTGGCAAAATAGCTCATTCCGTTTGTTACAACAGTATTTTTTTCACTGGCAGCTGCCACGACAACACCTCCGGGACACATACAGAAGGTGTACACTCCCCTGCCGTTTTTCAGATGAGTGCTGAGTTTATACGGAGCTGCACCAAGCGATGGCATACCTGCGAAGCTTCCATACTGAGAAGCATCAATTTTTTCACGCAGATGCTCTATCCTTGCACCCACGGCAAAGGGCTTTGGTTCAATGGCAAAGCCTCTACGTTTAAGCATTTTAAATGTATCACGGGCTGAGTGACCGATAGCAATAATGAGGTTATCACAGTAAAGCGTTTTTTCTGTACCGTTTTGGCAGACCGTCACCGACCGCAGGCGGTTATTGTCAATTTTGATGTCAGTCAGCTGAGTTTGAAAGTATACAGTACCGCCAAGTCGAACAATTTCTTCTCTGATAGCCCTGACAGTAGATTTCAGCATATCGGTACCAATATGCGGCTTTGCATTATACAGTATCTCCTGCGGAGCACCATGTGAAACAAATTCTTCAAAAACCTTGCGAACACGCTTATCTTTTGTTCCCGTTGTCAGTTTACCATCGGAAAAAGTACCTGCTCCTCCCTCTCCGAACTGCACATTTGAATTTATATCAAGGGTATTTCCCGACCAGAAGCTCTCCACATCACGTGTGCGTTCATTGACCGGTTTTCCCCTTTCGATCAAAACAACCTCTGCACCTGCCCTTGCAAGTATCAAAGCAGCAAACAGACCTGCAGGTCCTGCTCCTGCAACAACGGTTTTGCCGGTATTTTTATCGGCAACAGGCTGAATATATGTGTACGGTTTCGCCTGAGTAACTTTTTTACTATTCGTTACCAATAGCACCTTTTGTTCGTTATGAAGCTCCGCATCTGCCGTAATAAGGAAATGAACATCGTTTTTCTTTCTTGCATCTATGGAACGCTTGAATAATTTCACATTTTTGATATCGCTCTTTTTACAGCCCAATTCAGAAGCTATTTTCTTTATGAGGTTATCGTTGTTGTAGTCGGGTTTGAGGTATAAATTACTTATTCTTATCATAATAGCTGTCCTGCTCTTATTCCTGAGGTAAATGCAAATCTGAGATTGTAGCCTCCGCATATTCCGTCAATGTCTATGACCTCTCCGCAGAAATACAAATTTGGAATAAATCGGCTTTCAAGAGTTCTCGGGTCTATCTCATTGCCGCTTACTCCGCCTGCCGTGACCTGACTTCGATTATAATCACCCTTACCGCTTACGGAAAAATCCAAGCTGTTGATCAGTTTTGCCAAAAGCGAAATTTCTTTATCAGTGATATCACTGCATCTCCTGTTGAATGAACCCATTTTGGCTGTTTTCAACAAAGCGACGGATATCTTATTATGAAACATTCCCATAAAGAAACTGTCTATCCTATTTTGTGAAAAGAGCGTTCTTCTCTCGTTCAAGATATTTATTATTTCTTCACGTGAACTGTCGGGCAATAGAGAAACTCTGACTGTATCAAGATCCAAGTAGCTGAGATCAAAAGCACATATTCCCGATACCGCATTTTCGGTAAACTGAATTTCACCCTTAGTTGAGCTTATCGGTTTGCCTTTTTTTAAGGCTGTGAGCATTCCGTCTGTTCTTATACCCTTTAAAGTTTTTATTATATCTGAGCTGACATTTATCGGACAAAGGGCAGGCTTAAGCTGAGTGACAGTATGCCCCAGATTTTTTATCACACTGTACATACTGCCGTCACTGCCGAGGTTTGGACTGCTTTTTCCTCCGCAGGCGATTATCAATTTGTCCGCTTTGTATATAGTATCGTTATCTGTCCTGAGTACAAATCCATTATTTATTTGGATATCAATTACCCTTGTATTGGTAACCAATACTATATCATCTGCTTCCACCCTGTTTCTAAGCACATCAAGGACTGCACCGGCGTGTTTGCAGGTGGGATATACTCTGCCGTGAGGATCTGCAAAGGTGAAAAGTCCTAATTTATAAAAATAGTCCGTGAGAAATTCCGAGGAAAAATCAGAAAATAATTCTTTAACAGAATAACTAAAGCTTCCGTGATAGTCCTTCGACGTGGCATTTGTATTGGAGAGATTGCACTTACCGTTTCCTGTTGCAAGGAGCTTTCTGCCGATACGATCCTCTTTTTCAATAATGCAGACACTCTTGGAAATTTTTTTTGCTTCAATTCCGGCAACAAGACCTGATGCTCCGCCGCCGATAATAATAACATCAAATTTCATATTTACACCTAAACCACCGAACAAGGGCTTTGCCCATAGTTCAGTGGTTTTTAAGTAACTCTTATGCTTTATTCTTTTTCTTGCTTCTTATCACGAGCAATGCCACTACCAATACCACAAGTGTACATATGGCTGTACCTACTACCCAGCCCGGTATATTGAAGGTGGTTACTATCCACGGTATTCCATAGCTTATAAAGCTCATAATTGCAGATGCCATACAGAGCCCAAGGAGAACTGCGGGTATGGATTTCTTTAGCTCAAATTCAAACAGACCTGCCACCAATGCACCTGTCCAAGCACCTGTTACGGGAAGCGGAATGCCGACAAACACCGTCAGACCGAAAAACTTGTATTTCATAATCTGAGGTGCATTCTTGTTTGCCTTGTTCTCAAGAAAATCTACAAATTTTACAATGGTTGTAAAGCGTGATTTTCTGAGCCACTCCAGCAATTTCTTGATAAACAAAAGGATGAAGGGTATCGGTAAAAAGTTACCCAAAATACAAATCGGAATTGCCTGCCACAGCGGTACATTGCATATACTGGCTGCGATAAGTCCGCCTCTCAGTTCCAAAATCGGAAACATCGAGATCAAAAAGCTAAACAGTTGACCGTTGATATGAAATGTATTATGCAGTGTTTCAATAAATGACTCCATTGATTACCTCCGTATTGTCAATATTACTAAAATATGATATCATACATAAGGATAATTTTCAATCGCTAAATTTGACAATTTTTCAAAAAATCTGTAAAATGGTTTTATACTTATTGAAGGGCTTTTATATGAAAAAGAAAAATGTATCCTTTGAACGTGTGAACGTTTTGCTGCTTCTGCTGGATCTATTGATTTTAGTATTTATATTTTCACATTCCATTGCAACTGCCGACCTCAGCTCAAACGAGTCGGGATTTGTCAGAAATCTGCTCAATTTTCTGCTCAACACTGAGCTGTCAGAGCATATTGTCAGAAAAATTGCCCATTTTACGGAGTTTTTTGCATTTGGATTTTGCACCTCGATGACTGTGTTTTCGTTCAATAAAAATATCCTGACAGGTACATTTTTAAAGCTGTTTGCTTGTTTGTCGTCAGCTGTGCTTGATGAGTTTTTGCAGCTAAGCTCAGACGGCAGAAGCGGTCAGGTTACAGATATAATTCTTGATTTCGGCGGAAGCCTTGCAGGAATTGTTATGAGCATCATCGCTGTTATTATATATATGAAGGGGTTTGAGAAGAATGGAAAAGAAAAACAAGATGGCATCTGAAAAAATGTCAAAGCTCATTCTGTCAATGAGTTTGCCTGCTATGTTCAGTATGCTGATCATGGCACTCTATAATGTTGTTGACAGCATCTTTGTCAGCAACTACAGCAATTCCGTTGTCAGCGGAAATGAATCTCTGCTGTCGGTAAACATTGCCTATCCGATGCAGATGATCCTTATAGCTGTGGCTGTCGGAACGGGTGTCGGTGTAAATTCACTTATAGCCAGACGGCTTGGAGCAAGAAATCAGGAGGATGCAGACAGTGCCGCAACCCACGGATTTTTCCTTGCATTCATCAACTGGGCTGTGTTTGTTGTTATCGGGATATTGGTAACCAATGCGTTCGTTTCTCTCTACACCGACCACAAACAGGTTTACAACAACAGTACGGCATATATCTACATAGTTTTGATATTCTCCTTGGGTGCAAATATCAGCTGTGTGCTGGAAAAAACCATGCAGTCAACAGGCAATATGATGATACCTATGGTATCTCAGCTGACAGGTGCTGTTGTAAATATCATATTGGATCCGATTTTCATTTATGTTTTTGATCTGGGTGTTGTCGGTGCTGCGATAGCAACTGTCATAGGTCAGCATATTTCTGCACTTCTATGCCTGTACTTTATGTTCTTCAAAAAACAGCTTGTCAAGATAGATCTTAAAGGATTTAAGTTTAAGAAAGATATTATCAAAAACATCTATGTTGTCGCTCTTCCTGCTATGGTTATGCAGGCTATCGGCTCGTTTATGGTTATGTCGCTGAACTACATCATCTCCATTGCCGATGCAAGCCGCATTGAGCGTGAAGCTGCTACAAATGTTTTCGGAATATACTTCAAGCTGCAGTCGTTTGTATTTATGCCTGTGTTCGGACTGAATCAGGGTTCTACACCTATTATGGGCTTCAACTATGGTGCAGGCAACAGAGATAGGCTCTACAGTGCAGTCAAATGGTCTATGCTGTTTGCAGTGATTATTATGACAGCAGGCTTTGCGACATTTCAGCTCATTCCCGAAGCCCTGCTTGGTATGTTCAGCCCGAACGAAGAGATGCTCATAATCGGAAGCAGTGCTTTAAAAACGATATCACTGTGCTTTATTCCCGCTGCGGCAGGCATCACGCTTACGGGTCTGTTTCAGGCTGTGGGCAAGGGACTTCGCAGTCTTGTGATGTCGGTTTTAAGACAGCTGGGAATAATCATTCCTGTTGCGTATCTGCTTTCAAGGATAAGCCTTACAGATATGTGGTATGCGTTTCCTGTAGCAGAGTTTTTTGCATTGATGATCGCAATACTTTTCTTTACAAATCTGGTAAAAGGTGACTTTAAAAGACTTGTACCGATCGAGGAGCGGTAGTATGTATTATCTTATCAAAGGAAAACCCGAACCCTGCTCATCTGAGGAATTTATGAAATACAGGGACAGATTTCAGTACATTGTTGTGCTTACTCCCGAACAGTGGAGAACTCAGCTGGAGAGCTTTGATCTGGGTATTGATATGGATCTGAATATTGAGGAGATCCACAGCACTAAGGCTGAAGTAAACTATGATTCACTAACGGGTACCTTCTCCATACCGGACCGAAAGCGGATCACCGAGGATGACTTCAAATTCACCTTTGTACTTGATGAAAAGGGTATAGTTTTTATTGATTCAACCGGTATAGTTACCTCTATGATGGAGCCTATCTGCAAGACAAAAAAATCCAGGATCTCAAGCCTGGAGAGGTTTTTGTACGATTTTATTGATCAGATAATCAAACATGACTTTATGCTGTTGCAGAACTATGAGCGTGAGATGGACAGTATGGAGGTAGCTATTGTAAACGGTGAGGGTGAGGATTGCCGTGTGAGGATAAATGACATCAGGGGCGATATCCGTGACCTCAGAGATCATTACGGACAGCTGATGGAGCTAAGCGAGGTATTTGAAGAAAATGAAAATAATTTCTTTAAGGAAGAAAACCTCCGATATTTCCGTATGATATACAACAGAGTAGATCGACTTCACGGCACAGCAACGGCTCTGCGTGACTACACAATGGAGATCAGGGATTTGTACAAGGCTCAGATGGATATAAAACAAAATAGAATAATGACTATCCTTACTATTGTTACCACGATTTTTATGCCACTGACGCTTATCGCAGGCTGGTACGGAATGAATTTTCACTATATGCCTGAGCTGGACTCACGGCTTGGTTATCCGATCGTTATTGTTATTTCACTTTTGATTGTGATAGGAAGTATAATCTTCTTTAAAAGAAAAAAGTGGTTATAGGACATCCAAAAAGCTTCCCCCAAGTTTTTCGGGGGAAGCTTTTTACATACTCTCCTTGATTCTTGTCAATGCACTTTTTTCTATTCTGGACACCTGTGCCTGGCTTATGCCTATCTCATCGGCTACCTCCATCTGGGTTTTTCCCTTCATAAAACGCATAGAAAGTATACGTTTTTCACGGCTACTAAGACTTTTCAAGGTATCTTTAAAAGCAAGTTCTTCCAACCAACTGCCCTCTCCGTTGTTGTCACTGAGCTGATCCATAACATATATTGTGTCGTCTCCGTCAGAGAACACGGGTTCATACAGTGACACAGGCTCCACGATAGCTTCAAGTGCGAGTACCACGGTTTCTTTGGGGATATTCATTTCTTTGGCTATTTCCTCAACTGTTGGTTCTCTGTTATTTTTGTTTATCAGCTTTTCTTTTATCTGCATTGCGTGATAGGCGGTGTCACGCATTGACCGGCTGACCCTCAGACTGCCACCGTCACGCAGATATCTCCTTACCTCACCTATTATCATAGGCACGCCGTATGTTGAAAATCTTACACCTATATCCGGATTGAAATTATCCACAGCTTTTATCAAACCTATTACTCCCACCTGAAAGAGGTCATCGGGGTTTTCTCCCCTGTTGCTGAACCGCTGTATCACCGAGAGGACAAGACGGAGGTTTCCGTTTATCATTTTTTCTCTGGCGATTTTTCTTTCAGACGGAGTGCCTGTGTGCATTATATGGAGGAGTTGTTTTTTCTCTTCTTCCTTTAGAATTTTAAGCTTGGCTGTATTTACTCCGCAAATCTCCACTTTATTGTACTGCATAAAAATCCCTCCGACCGTACTGTAATTAGTATTGGTCGGAGGTGAGATTTTTATGCAGTTATTATTTGTTTATGTGCCGGGTGAAACAGTGGTTATTGCCGAGCGGTTTCCAAAGTCGATCGACCACTTGCCTTGTGAAAAGACTACAAAGAAATAGAATTTATTTCTGTCAAGTGTAGCATCGCAGGTTCCCTCGTATTTATCGATCTCATCGCAGAGGGTACCGATCTTTTTGCCCGTTTCATCAAACAGGAAGATCGTAAAATCTCCGTCTGCTTCGTTCTTCATAGAAACGATATCCTTCTGATTCGTTCCTCTGAACATCGGTGTTACGCAGTCGCCTGTTCCGGAAATATTATCGGTTCCGTTGTTCTTTATAGCAATGATCTTGATATTCCAGTTACCTGTTGCTGCAATTTTTATTGTTGCATTCTTTACTCCGCCACTGTCGCCGTTTGCGTAAAGATTGCTTCCCGTGTAATTACCCTTGGTGTCGATATAGGTGTATGCACCGCCGGAAGAGTCGTTGCCTACAACTTTGAAGATTCCTTCTCCGTCGTGGCTCATAATGATCTTATACACGCCTCTGGTAACATTAACGTCAGTCAGCGTCTCATTACCCTTGCCACTGAATTCAAGATCTCCCTGCGTTACAGTGATCTCACAGAAGTCATACTTATTGTTGGAAGTGGTAGCGTAGATCTTGCAGGTACCTGCGGCAATTGCTTTTACCTTGCCTGTCTGGTCAACTGTGGCGATCTTGTCGTTTGAGGATTCCCACGTCAGCTCTTTGTAGGCAGTATTGTCGGGAATGATCTTGGCAGAGAGCTGGAAGGTATCTCCTGTTGTCACCGAGGCAGTTGGCTTGCTCATTCTGACGCCCGTGGGCTTGATCTTGACGATAAGCTCACATCTTGCCTTGACACCGTTTGCGGTGCTTGCAGTTATCACACAGCTTCCCACACTTTTTGCCGTGACCTTACCCTTGTCAACTACCGCCACCTTGGGATTACTGCTCTCCCACGTCAGGGTGCTGTCTGTGACATTTTTGGGTATTACGGAATAATGAATCTCCTGTGTTGAGCCGACCATCATGGTAAAGCTGGAGCGGTCGAGCTTTATTTTCTTTGTAAGAATATTCTCGACAACT
>CACYCD010000143.1 GCA_902772755.1 uncultured Ruminococcus sp. | reverse complement strand
TTTTCGAGGTGTTCACGGTCGATACCCTTGCCGTGATCTTCGACTTCGATTATTACCTTGCCTTCCTCACGCTTCTGCCGTACTATTACGGTCTTGTCCTCGCCGGCGTAGTTTATGGCGTTGTTCATCAGGTTGTATATTACCTGATTTATCTTGCTGAAATCGGCATTTACGGTTATATCCTCGTCATAGTCAAAAATAAAGTTGTAGCCGTCCTGCTCTTTCAGCTTGTTGTATCGGGTGAAAAGCTGTTTTATGAGGTCTGTAATTGAAAATTCCTCCGGACTCAGCTGTGTTGCTCCCGACTGTATCTTTGAAATATCAAGAAGATCAGTCACCAGCATATTCAGGCGGTTTGCCTCGTCAATGATTATCTGTATATTTTCGGGGGTGTTCTCGCCGGGGAGGTCACGCATAACTTCGCCGTAGCCCGTTATCATAGTAAGCGGAGTTCTCAGGTCGTGGCTGATGTTGGCTATCAGCTCACGTTGCAGGCTGTCAACCTTTTTCAGCTCGGCGGCGGCATAGCTCAGTGTGTGGTTAAGCTCGTTTACCTCCTTATAGCCCGTGTTGTCAAACTTTAGGTCATAGTCCTTTTCAGCAAGCCTGCGTGCAAGCTTGGTGGTTTCCGTGATAGGCTTGCTTATCCTGCGTGAGGCAAGGATCGCTATGAAGATACCTATTATAATAAGTATGCCCGTGACCGCTATCAGCAAATAGCGGATAGTTGCGACTATGCTTTCAACAGGTGAGATCTGTGTGGTGAGAATGACCATATAGCTTTTGCCGTCAAGGTCAAACAGACGGGTATAGACAACGCTGTCCGCATCGGGCTCTCTGTCACGGCGACCCAATCCCGAAAACCAGTTGTCCTGCACCTCATCAATGTATATCACTCCGGCATCGTCACTGTTCTTTGCCTCCTTGTAGTATGAGTAGGCACTGCGACCCCTTATGAGCTGATCGCCCTTGAAGGTGAATTTGCCGTTTGGTGCGGAGCTGTCCTCGCTACCGCTGTCGTTGTTCTTGCCGTTCTTGCCGCTGTCGCTGTTCTTTCCGTTGTCGCCGTCCGTGTCGGTGTCGTCCTGCTCCCGTATGGTGAGCCACATAAAGTTTTTATCCGTGGAGTAGACAGGTGTCATCACGTCCGAGGTCGTTTCATAAAAATATGTGCGTATATCGCTTTTTTCGGAAAGATCTTCAAGCACTGCGGCGTTGAAATTTTCTTTCAGCTCGCTTTCTATGCTGTCGGCACAGTCCTTGACCTGCCCCACTCTTACAGTGCGGTAAAACGAATCCAGCAGTACAGTCTGACATATCCACAGCAGAGATAGCATTATAAATGAAAAGAACACAAACCACAGCAACAGCTTGTAGTACAGTGGCAGGCTGTCAAAGCGTGAGCGTGTTTTTTTAAAGAGCTTCAAAACGGTAGCCAACTCCGCTCAGAGTTACAATGCACTTGCTGTATTCGCCCAGGCTCTTTCTCAGAAGCTTGATGTGTGTGTCAAGCGTTCTGTCATCGCCGAAGAAGTCATAGCCCCATACCTCGCTTATCAGCTTTTCCCTCGTTAGGGCAATACCCTTGTTTCTCACCATATAGAAGAAGAGGTCATACTCCTTGGGAGTCATATCCACACGATTTCCGTCTACGGTGACTATCCTTGCCATAAAATCGACAGTAAGCCCCTTATAGCTGAAAGCATCGGTCTTGCCTGTGGAAGTACCGCTGCTGCGTTTGAGTACGGCATTCACTCTGAGCATAAGCTCCTTGGGGGAGAACGGCTTTACCACGTAGTCATCGATCCCCAGCTCAAAGCCGTGGATCTTGTCATACTCCTCGCCTCGTGCCGAGAGCATAATTATCGGTGTTGCAGAGGTCTTGCGTATCTCCCGACAGGCTGAAAACCCGTCAAGCTCAGGCATCATCACGTCCATTATGATGAGGTCGAACTTCTGCCTTCTGCAAATCTCTATTGCAGCCATTCCGTCAGTGGCTTCCGTTACCTCGTGACCCTCAAATACGGCGTATTTTTTTATGATCTCTCTTATCCTAAATTCATCGTCAACGACCAAAAGCTTGCTCATAATTACCCTCCTGTTTTTCCTATAAAAAGGATACTGTTTTTATGTGATGAATATATGTTGTAAAGCTAAAAATTACTGAAACTTATAGTTATTATAACAGATTTTAAAAAGGATTAAAAGGAAATGTTGAAAATTCGGCAAAAAAAATATATAATGATAGGGTAACATTATTATGAGGTGATTCTCAGTGCAAATGAGAGCTGTTAAAGCAGAGCAGATCACACAGGCTGTCAGAAGGCTGTTTATGGACTGCAACTACTATATAGGCGATGACATCTATAATGCCCTGTGTACCGCACGGGAAAATGAAAACAGTGAAACAGGACGTAGTGTTCTTTCTCAAATAATAGAAAATGACGACATAGCCCGAGCCGAGCAGATCCCCCTGTGTCAGGACACGGGTATGGCTGTGCTGTTTGTAAAATACGGCGACAAGGTGATGGTAGAGGACGGCACATTTGCAGAGGCTGTGACCGAGGGCGTCCGCAGTGCCTACCGTGACGGCTATCTCAGAAAAAGCGTGGTGAGCGACCCCGTATTTGACAGGGTGAACACCCGTGACAACACCCCCTGCGTGATACACACTGAGATCGTTGAGGGTGACAAAATAGAGATACTCGCAGGCGGCAAGGGCTTTGGCAGTGAAAATATGTCAAAAATAGCGATGCTCACCCCGAGCAAGGGTATAGAGGGAGTCAAAAAATTTATCCTCGATACCGTCAGAGAGGCAGGTCCCAACCCCTGTCCGCCAATGGTGGTGGGCGTGGGTATCGGAGGCACGTTTGAAAAATGTGCAGAGCTTGCCAAAATAGCCACCTTCCGCAGGATAGATACCCAAAATCCCGACCCACGCTATGCAAGGCTGGAGGAGGAACTGCTGACAGAGATTAACAGGATGGGCTTCGGTCCGGCAGGCTTGGGCGGAAATACAACTGCTATCGGTGTGAATATAGAGACCTTCCCCACGCACATCGCAGGTATGCCCGTGGCGGTAAATATCTGCTGTCACGCCGCAAGACACGCACATACGGTGATCTGAGATGAGAAGAACTATTCGCATTACCGTTATAACGCTGGTCATCATTGCGATAGGCATAGTAACGGCGATTTTTACACCGGGCATACTAAAGGTAGGCACAAACGTTTATTCAAATACCTACTTCGATACGCCCGAGGACGCTCTGCGTGATTACTATGACGAGATAAAGCTGGAAAAAAGTCTGTGCAAAGCAGAGACGGACGAAACCTGTCTGTTCCTCTACTTCAACGGGCAGACTGTCAATGTGTGCGAGCTTATAAAGAAGGACGGTAAGTACTGCTACTTCGGAGAGAAAATAAAGTACCTGTATAATTCCGATTTTATGTGCTTTGATGAAAACCCCGTCATTATCAATAACGACCTGTATTATTTTGATGTGCTGTATGCCAACCGCAAATATCTTGTCAGGAACAAGGACTATCGGTTTGAGGATTTTGAGGTGGACTTTCTTTCGGGCGAACACAGAAGCCAGACCTTTGTTTACAAAACAGAAAGGGTAGAGTGACCAATGAAAAGAATAAATTTACCCATAAGCGATGAGGATATCCGTCAGCTCAAAGCAGGCGAATCCGTACTGCTTTCAGGTACGATGATAACGGGCAGAGATGCCGCTCACAAACGGCTGTATGACCTGCTGCAGGAGGGCAAGCCCCTCCCCGTTGACATAAGCGGAGAGCTGATATATTATGTCGGTCCTGCACCTGCCAAGCCGGGCTTTGCCGTAGGACCTGCGGGACCTACCTCCAGCTACAGAATGGATAAATACGCCCCTGCCCTGCTTGATGCCGGCTTA
>CACYCD010000142.1 GCA_902772755.1 uncultured Ruminococcus sp. | reverse complement strand
GGAAACTATGCAGACTACCTTCTTTCCCTTGACGGGGAGCTTGTTGAACATAACGGCGGCGACAGATACAGCACCTGCACCCTCGGCGACCATCTTTTGATGCTCGATAAGTGCCAGTATAGCGGAGGAAATCTCGTCCTCGGTGACGGTGACTATCTCGTCAACATACTCCTGAACCAGCTTAAAGGTGTTCTCGCCGGGTTCCTTGACCTGAATACCGTCTGCAATGGTGGAAACACGGTCAAGATGCTCGATTTTTCCGTCACGGATAGAGTTGTACATACTCGGAGCACCGGCAGCCTGAACTCCGTAGACCTTGCACTTGGGATTGAGCTTCTTTATGGCAAAGGCTACTCCGCTGATAAGTCCGCCCCCTCCGATAGGCACTACCACTGCATCGACATCGGGCATCTCGTTGAGGATCTCAAGACCTATAGTACCCTGTCCTGCAATTACGTTTATGTCATCAAAGGGGTGAACAAAGGTATAGCCGTGCTTTTCCTTCAGCTCGATAGCCTTGTTGTAGGCGTCGTCATACACACCGTTCACCATACAGACCTCTGCACCGTAGTTTTTGGTTGCCTCCACCTTTGAGATGGGAGCACCGTCGGGCAGACAGATAAGGGACTTTATGCCGTATTTTGTGGCGGCAAGGGCAACGCCCTGAGCGTGATTGCCGGCAGAGCAGGCGATAACACCCTTCTCCTTCTCTTCGTCCGAAAGCTGTGAGATCATATAACCCGAGCCTCTGAGCTTGAATGAGCCTGTGTGCTGTAGGCACTCGGGCTTCAAAAACACCTGACAATCGGGGTTGATCTTGGGTGCTTCTACGATCATAGTTTCTCTTACAACGTCCTTCAAAACGTATGACGCATGATAGATCTTATCAAGAGTCAGCATACTAAATTCTCCTGTTCTTCCATTTATAATCAAAATAAAAAACTCCGTCTCATAAAGAGACGGAGATCTTCTCCGTGGTACCACTCTTCTTGCTGATATACAGCCACTTGTACAATTCTTTAACGCAGAAGCTACGGACACGCCTACAGGCGGAGCTGTTCGGGTGTCGGCTCAAGGGTGATACACCCTGCCGTCCTCTGCTGCCTTGCACCAAACGGCAGTTCTCTGGATCGGATACGGCAAGGACTGTCCCTGTCACAGCCTGTGCATAATATTTTATGACTTTACAGGCTGTTTGTCAAGTGTTTTTTTATTTTACGGTCAAGTCGTTGTGTATGCGGTGGAGGGTGTGGCTCTCCTTGTCGTAGTAGTAGAGGTCATACTTGCGGTAGATGGTGGTGAGCTTGCGTATTCCCGAACCGCTGTCATCTACCAGCTGATCGGCGATAACATAGCGGTCGCCTGCGGTCAGCATAGCTTCATCAGCTTTGTAATCACCGCTGAAGGAGCTGAGCTTTGCCCACTCGTAAAAATCCGTAAAATATCCCTTGATATCCTCAAGATTATCTGCTGTGACTTCCTTGTAGTTCTCGTCCTTCTCAAAAGCGGGATCGGCGGAATCATCGTAAGTATAGTATGCGTAGTCCTGGTCATCATCAGTAAACACCTTGCTGTCGGTGTAGCCCTCCAATACCTGTGCCGGGTCACCGCAGGCGGCGAACATCATCGAGCATACAGCGATAAGGCAAAACAATACGGATTTTTTCATAAGTCAACTCTCCTTTTGAGCCTCAGTATTGACGGCTCTTTGATTTGATGTCTTAATTATAGACCATCAAGCCCCGTTTTGCAAGCAAATCAGCGTGTAATATTTCAATTAAAGTGATATATTGTAAATTTTCCGTTGAGCGGACAAAGGACACCTCTAAAGAAAAACCGCCCTACATCAGTAAGACGGTTTTTTTTGGATTTTACTTTGCGTATTCGGAGGCTCGGGATTCTCTGATTATGTTGACCTTGATCTGACCGGGATATTCAAGCTCGGCTTCGATCTTTTTGCAGATATCTCTTGCAAGCAGGATCATCTTGTCATCGCTCACCTGATCGGGCTTGACCATAACACGGATCTCTCTGCCTGCCTGGATAGCGTAGCAGGTATCAACGCCGGGGAAGCTCTTGCCGACCTCTTCAAGCTGCTGCAAACGCTTGATGTAATTTTCAAGATTTTCACGTCTTGCACCGGGACGTGCCGCCGAGATAGCGTCAGCCGCCTGAACTATGCAGGCAACGACTGTCTTTGCCTCGACATCGCCGTGATGTGCGTGGATAGCGTGAATTACTGTGTCGCTCTCCTTATACTTTCTGGCTGCCTCAACACCCAGCTGTATGTGAGAGCCTTCCATCTCGTGGTCAAGTGCCTTGCCGATGTCGTGCAGCAGACCGGCACGCTTTGCGATAGTGGGGTTCATACCCAGCTCGGAGGCAATGATGCCCGAGATGTATGCAACCTCCTTTGAGTGAAGCAGCACGTTCTGTCCGTATGAGGTTCTGAACTGCAAACGACCAAGCAGCTTGATAAGCTCGGGGTGCAGGTTGTTTATGCCAAGCTCGACTACGGCTTTTTCACCCTCTGATTTGATCTTGTTGTCGATCTCACGCTTTGCTTTTTCAACCATTTCTTCAATGCGTGTGGGGTGGATCCTTCCGTCCTGAATGAGCTTTTCAAGTGCCCTTCTTGCAATTTCACGTCTTACGGGTTCAAATGATGAGATCGTGATAGCCTCCGGTGTATCGTCAATAATGAGGTCAACACCTGTAAGCGTTTCGATCGTGCGGATGTTTCTGCCCTCACGCCCGATGATACGACCCTTCATATCGTCATTGGGCAGAGGAACTACCGACACGGTTGCCTCCGACACCTGATCGGCGGCGAGTCTTTGGATAGCAAGGGAGATGATGTTCCTTGCCTTCTTGTCGGCTTCTTCCTTGAGTTTTTCCTCGTATTCAAGGATCTTTACGGATTTTTCGTGGTCAAGCTCTGTATCGACCTGCTCAAGAAGATAAGCCTTTGCCTGATCCTCGGTGTAGCCTGAGATCCTTTCAAGCATTTCAAACTGGCTCTTTTTGATCTTTTCGATCTCCTGGAGCTTTTCGTCAACCTCTTTTTGCTTTTTGGCAAAGTTATTCTCCTTGCGTTCGAGGTTATCCATTTTTCTGTCAAGGGTTTCTTCTTTTTGCTGGATACGTTTTTCCTGACGCTGGATTTCTTTTCTGCGTGTGGAAAATTCGTTTTCGTTGTTGGTTCTTAAACGGTCAAGTTCTTCCTTGCCTTCAAGGACAAGTTCTTTTTTTGCGGCTTCTGCTTTTTGTTGAGCGTCACGGAGTATCCTCTGTGCCTCCTGCTCGGCAGAGCCGATCGCTTTTTCGGCGATGAGCTTGCGTTTTTCTTCTCCCTGCTTGACTCCGTAGATGTAAGCACAGGCACCTGCTGCACCGGCAGCAACTAAAATAAGCACTATCGCCAACCATAGATCCATTACGATTTGACACCTCCTTGTTTGATTTCGGTTTTAAAATTTTAATCTCTACTGAAACCGACCGCCAAGGTGTGCCGTAATATTAAATTTTTATGTATCTGTTTTTTCTTATATCTGCATTATTTTGCCCGTAAGTAGGCAAAATCGCCCGCAATGCCGGTATGAATCACAGACCGAGTTTTTTGTCCCTCCGTTTTTCGGAGAGGCAAATATAAAAATATACTGCGGCTCACTTGGAGTCGATTGAAAATATGTGTGAAAACCCCAAATCACACCTATTACTTATAATAAGCCATAGCGAGGATTTTGTCAAGTACAAATTATCGTTATTATTCTGTTATAGAATAATAACTGACTTTTTTGTCTAAATAGAACGAGCTTGACATAAAAAATTGTTTATTATTGAAGTGCCGAAAAAACTTATAGAAAAATTTATGAAAAAAATTCCTGTTGGGTATTGAAAATTTGACGGATTTGTTATATTATAGAAGTATCTTAATATTAGGAGGAATTTCAAATGGCAATTAAAGTTGCAATTAACGGTTTTGGCCGTATCGGCCGTCTGGCTTTCAGACAGATGTTCGGTGCAGAAGGATATGAGGTAGTAGCTATCAACGATCTTACAGATCCCAAGATGCTCGCTAACCTTCTCAAGTACGACACAGCTCAGAAGGGCTACTGTGGCGTTATCGGTGAGGATCTCCACACTGTTGAGGCAGGCGAGAACTCAATCATCGTTGACGGCAAAGAGATCACCATCTATGCTAAGCCCAACGCTGCTGAGCTTCCCTGGGGAGAGATCGGCGTTGACGTAGTTCTTGAGTGCACAGGCTTCTACACAAGCAAAGCTAAAGCTCAGGCACACATCGATG
>CACYCD010000141.1 GCA_902772755.1 uncultured Ruminococcus sp. | reverse complement strand
TTTTCTGCAAATTTGTATGCAATTGCCCTGCCTATCCCACGTGAACCGCCGGTGATAACTGCTGTCCTCATAATTACTTCTCCTGTTTTGTAAAATAAACAAGCCCACTGCTGTGAGCTTGTTTTTTATTGCCTATTTCTTTTTAAAACCGTCTTTAAGGCTTACACTTCTGTTGAATACGGGACTGTCCTTTGAGCTGTCCTTGTTGTCAAGGCAGAAATATCCTGTCCTCATAAACTGGAAATACTGCTTATCGGTTTCCTTTATAAATGCTTCAACCTTGCAGTTCTTCAACACAACGAGGCTTTCGGGGTTGATGTAGTCCATAAAATTCTTATCGCCTGTATCGGGTTCAGGGTCGGTAAAAAGATTGTCATACAATCTGACTTCTGCATCAACATAGTTTCCTGCATCTACCCAGTGTATGGTACCTCGTACCTTCCTTCCGTCAGGTGTATCACCGCCACGTGTCGCAGGGTCATATTCGGCAAATACGGTAGTTACATTGCCGTTTTCGTCCTTTTCACAGCCTGTACATTTTACGATATAGGCGGATTTAAGTCTGACCTCATTGCCGGGGTAAAGCCTCTGATATTTTTTGAACGGAACTTCAAGAAAATCCTCGGCTTCAATGTAACATTCACGTGAGAATGTGATAGACCTGCTGCCGTCCTCCGGACAGTTGGGATTGTTTTCGACTGTAAATTCCTCAGTCTTGCCCTCGGGATAGTTGGTGATGACCAGCTTAATCGGACGCAGTACAGCCATAATTCTCTGTGCAGTGTTGTTCAAATCATCTCTGAGACAGTGTTCGAGGAAAGAATATTCTATTGTAGAATTAACCTTTGCAACGCCGACCTGTTCACAGAAGCTTCTGATAGCTTTAGGTGTGTAGCCTCGTCTTCTCAAACCGCAAATCGTGGGCATTCTGGGATCGTCCCAGGCGGCAACGATACCTTCCTCCACCAAAGCACGGAGTCTTCTTTTGCTAACCACAGTGTTGTTAATGCCGAGTCTTGCAAATTCGATCTGCCTTGGCTTTGCAGGTGCGGAGATATTATCGATAACCCAATCATAAATCGGACGGTGGCTCTCAAACTCCAGAGTGCAGAGTGAGTGAGTTATCCCCTCGATAGCATCTTCAATCGGATGTGCAAAGTCATACATAGGATAAATGCACCATTTATCGCCTGTGCGGTGGTGAGCGGTGTGGTTTATCCTGTAAATTACCGGATCTCTCATGGCAAAATTGCCTGAAGCCAGATCCATCTTAGCCCTCAAGGTATATGCACCGTTCTCAAACTCACCGTTTTTCATTCTTTCAAACAGATCAAGGCTTTCTTCGATGGGTCTGTCACGATAGGGACTGCGGGCAGGTGTCTTTAGATCGCCCCTGTATTCACGCATCTGATCGGCATTCAGCTCGCAGACATAAGCCAGTCCTTTTTTGATTAGCTCAACAGCGTACTCATACATCTGCTCAAAGTAATCGGACGCATAGTAGAACCTGTCACCCCAGTCAAAGCCCAACCAGTGAATATCCTCTTCTATGGCATCGACATATTCAACATCTTCCTTGGACGGATTTGTGTCATCCATTCTGAGATTGCAAAATCCGTTGTATTTTTCAGCAGTGGCAAAATTGATGCATACAGCCTTTGCGTGACCTATGTGCAGATATCCGTTAGGCTCAGGCGGAAAACGTGTATGTACGGTCTTACCCTCATATCGTCCGCCCTTAGCAATATCTTCATCAATAAAGCTGTGAATAAAATTACCCGAAACAGCTTCCCTGTCATCGTTATTCTTCATAAGCTCTTTATCCATATTCTTCCCTCCCGAGATAATTGTTATTAGATTATATCATATTTTCGTAAAATGTCAATGTATGCCCTTATGAGATTTTATTCTGCACGAATGGTTTGTAAACAAGCTTTTTGCCCTTATATGAAAAGTAGAAGAAGTGAATTGTGAATGATGTCATATATGTGGGATATAAGTAATAATCACGTGTTTCGGGCATTGTCAATGCGATTCCTGCAAACATTACGGTAATAATGGCTATCATAATTGCAAACACAGGCTTGTAGTTTTTTGTCTTTTTTATTCCGATCAAGTCCGCAACAAAAATAAAAATATTAAGTGCAAATATCAGAACAAATGAAATTGTAAGCGGCATTGTAGTATGAGAGCTTGTAACATATTGATCGAGAATATACTTTTCTATTCTTGAAAGAATACCTGTTTTGAACTTTAGTTCGTTTAAATATGCAAAACCAGGAAGATCGTCAATATCATTTCGGATAATCGTGATATTTGTTGAATCCAGTCCATACGTTTCATCGATTTGCAACGGTTCGGGCAGAGATGCCAACGGCACTCCTATACATCCGCCGAAGCTGTTCATTTGCGTAGTCAGATATTTGCCGGGGTTGTGAATGATAATATTTATCGAGGCAGTCATAAACGATCTTGCATCTTCATCGGAAGCAAAGCTTTGGTTGATTTCGCCACTATGTTTGTTTTTTTGATTGTTGAATCTAAAACCGCCTATACCGTATGCTCTTATGTACTTTACGGGACAGATTTTTTCTATTGCCTGAATATCTTTGTCGGCACCGTCATAGCTCAAATCGGAATCATCGGAATTAAAAACAGTTTGCAGTGTAGGGAAGAGGTTCAGCATAGTATAGTCGCTTCCGTAGTATTTGATGCTTCCCATTTTTTGAGGAAGTCCGACTATGAAAAACAGGATCAAAAATATGATCGTATAAGAAGCAACTTTTACAATTGATTTTGCTTTTGCGGAAGTAAGAGCAAATCTGTC